>NZ_CP138632.1:1935000-2213486 GCF_036456085.1 Veillonella parvula
TGCCATTTGCTATGTCTAGCCCAGAATGGTCAAACGAAAAAGGCATCGATGCATCCCTTGGCTTCCGTTTGATGGGGATTAACTCTTACCACTGTGTTGAGCCACCTACACAAGGCTCTGATGCCGTTACAAAATGGCTCAAAGAAGATACTAAAGATATCTTAGGCTCTGTTATGTATGTAAATACGGATCCTGCTAAAGTAGCTGAGAAAATCTTGGCAGATATCGATGAAAAACGCGCTGCGTTAGGTTGGGCTGAAGTAAAATAGTAAGATAGAAATTAGTAAATTGTAGTTTATAATAAAAAACGCTCAAAAGCGTAATGGTTATCGTATTTCCTTAAGCTTTTGAGCGTTTTTCTTTTTAAAAGAATATAGTATTACTTGTTAATTCGTGAGTCCTTACAAACCCTTTACTATTAACTATTATGGTAATATGTATGTAGACTTAACAATATGTATAAGTTTATGAAGCAACGAAAAAAGGACTCTGTATAGAGTCCTTTTTTCATGTAAGGGGAGTGTTAGTATTAATATCAAATGAAACATGTATTTAAACAAGTAGTAGGTTTGGGGTTAGTATTACTTGTCGGGAGATAAATACACGTATGGCAACCAGGGAATTGTTACCTCTATCTATCATTTGACATTATCATTATAGGAAGGGTAAATGAGTTGAAAATGAAGAAATTTAATAAATTTCTTTAAGTTTCTTATATTTGTAAAAAACATGGTAATTAATTTTAATTATTGTTGATAAATATGGGACAATTTTGGTATTATATAAAGGAGAAGTTGTATATTTTATAAAGGTTTATCCACATTAAGCTTTTATAAAATATACAGCTCAATAGCATGAGAGGGGCAGTCATATGAGTAAAATATTCACCATATTAACACTTTTGTGGCTACTCAGTATAGGGGGGACTACTAACGCAACGGACTGGTACTATGTTGGACCAGATGCATCAGGAAACCAATTATTTATTGACAATGACAGTGTACAGAAGAGTGATTACGATGCACTTTTGTGGCTGCGAGTTAATGAACTGGGTGGCGACGAATTGCGATATAAAGTTTATATCAGTAGATATAATCGAACCATGGAAACATTGAAGGTAGATGCGTACATGTCAGACGGGACGCCGTATGAGAATGTAGAATTTAATGAGAATCCTGAGCCCATTGCGGGTAACACAAATGGTCAAGCCATTTACATTTTATTATGGAAATAAAAGAACCATCTAGTACAGCAAGCTAGATGGTTCTTTTTATGTGTAAAATATTTATAAAGCATTAGGGAATAATTTATATACTACATCCTCTAGATATGGAGAATGGTATATATGAGGTTTTTAAACTTGAGCTGTATTGCGAGTCAACTCCAAGTCTTGAATCATTTGGAGATCGTCTTGAGGTGAACGACCGCCAGTAGTTAAGTAGCCACCAACCATGATACCGTTTAGGCCACCTTTTAGAGCATAAGCTTGTAAGTCCCGTAGATTTACTTCGCGACCGCCTGCAGTACGAATCAATGCATTTGGCAAGATGAAACGGAATACGGCGAAGGTACGTAAGATATCCAATGGACGTAAAGCTTCGTTGCTTTCAAATGGAGTCCCTTTAACAGGATTCAAAATGTTTAATGGCACGGAGTCAATATGTAAACGTTTAAGTTCGAACGCCATTTCTACGCGTTGTTCTAATGTTTCGTTAAGGCCAAGAATGCCACCAGAGCAAACACGGATGCCTGCTTTTTGTGCATTATCTATGGTAAACATTTTATCTTCGTAGGAATGTGTAGTACAAATATCTGGGAAGTGACTAGGTGCCGTTTCGATATTGGAGTGGTATCGAGTAACACCAACTTCTTTTAATTTGAGTGCTTGTTCGTAAGTTAACAACCCAAGAGAACAGCAGATTTCAAGGCCAATTTCGTTTTTGATACGGCCTAATACGTGGATGATTTGATCAAATTCATCAGGGTTATTAGTATTACGACCACTTGTTACGATGGAAAAACGAATGGCACCAGCCTCTTTAGCTTTACGTGCTGCTTGGAGAATGCTTTCTTCATCCATGAAAGGATACTCCTGAACGCCTGTGTTGTGGTGTGCGGATTGAGCACAGAATTTACAGTTTTCAGGACATTTGCCGGATCGAGCATTAACAATGGCGCATACATCCACAGAATTATCATTGAAATGTTGGCGAATTTTATCAGCCATAGCGAGTAGAATCATAGTATCATCATCTGAAGTATGAATTAGCTCGATTGCTTCTTCTTTTGTAATTTCGCCGCCGTTCATGATGCGGTTTGCAATGGTAAGTATTTTTTCGTATGTACCCACTTGGGATGGTTGTTGATCTATAGGCAAAGCCATAATAGCCTCCAGGAAATTGTTAACTTAATAAAAACATAATATATTGACAATTTGATTGTAAACGTTCGCGCATAAATTGTCAACTTAATGCATGAAATGGTTAACAAAAAATATATTATAATTTATATCTTATGATGAAAGAATATGTGCTTATCTTATAATTTATATTTATTAATAGTTAAGAGAAGTTTAGTTTAACTATATTGTTTTGATGGTAAATGATAGTTATTTTTAACTTATCTTTAAGGTTTTGTAGTATAATAAACTATTGTAATTACTATATATAACTATAATAAGAATATTAATGGAGGAGTGGATATAGATGCAGCCGTTTCGATTTATACACTGTGGTGATCTGCATTTAGGGGCACCCTTTCAATATGCTACAGGTATTAGCAGCGCTGTTGATCGCGTTGTAAGTGAAGCAACCTATGTAGCCTTAGATAAAATTATTGATACTGCTATTACAGAACATGTTCATGCTGTTGTAATAGCTGGTGATATTTATAATAGCGAAGACCATAATTTAGAGGCTCAAGTCCGTTTTGTGCGCGCCATGTATCGCTTGGCGGAGCATCGTATTGATGTCTATATGGTACAAGGTAACCATGATCCTGCTGAAAGCTGGAAAGCACAATTACAGATGCCAGATAATGTACATGTATTTTCTAGCGAACAGGTACAGCGTTTCCCGCTCATCGTTAACAATATAGAAATTGGTGGCGTATATGGTATTAGTTGTGGTCATGGTAATGAAAGTGACAACTATGCTCGTCAATACAGAGCTTTTGAACGGGATGAATTTTCCCTTGCTGTTATGCATGGTACTGTAGGCTCTAGTGTAGGCTCTGAAAATCATAATATAACAGGACCTTGTAACTTAACTGATTTAACAGAGGCCGCTATGGATTATTGGGCATTGGGCCATATTCATAAATCTCAAGTTCTTAGCGAGGAGCCTCTCGTAGTTTATGCTGGTAATTCGCAAGGATTGCATCGTAAAGAACATGGCCCTAAGGGGTGTTATCTTGTATCTGTATCACATAATGGTCATTGTGATTTGCGATTTATCGACACCTGCGCTGTCCGATTTGAGGAAATCAAAATCGATATTGCTGGCATGCAAAATGAAACGGATTTTTTAGAGATTTTGCGCCGTAAAAAAGAAAACTTGCGAAAGCAGCATAAGAAAAACATCTTGCTATCCATCGTTTTGTCCGGTACAGGACCTCTACATCGCCTATGTACGCAAGAGGGAATTCGAAAACTATGGTTGCAAGAGTCTCAAAATGAAGAGAAAAGTAAATCTATATTTGTTATGCCTTACCGTATCATTTCTAATACAAGACCTAGTATTAATCTAGTTGAGCGACGTCTATTAACAGATGTAGTAGGTGATTATTTGCGTGCTTATGATGATATGGTAGATGGGGATGCGATACAGACTGCGCGCCAAATTATGGCGGATCGTCCTGAATTTAAACGCTTAGGCGCATATGCCGATTTATTAAGTGATGAATTATTGGCACGAGCTTTGAAACGTTGTGAAATTGAAGGTGTTACTGTATTGATGGGGGCTAATGATGAACATTAAACGCATACGATTTGATGAATTTGGCCCGTATCGCGACTGGTCTTTCACTACGGGTGACAATGGGGTTCAACTCATGTATGGCCCTAATGAAAGTGGTAAGACATCCTTGCTCGAAGGGATGCGCACCTTGTTGTTTGGTGGTACTCATAAGGCTTATGGTCCTATGACGGGGGCCCTTGATGTGGACCGTAATGGTGAAAGCTACTATATCGGTCGTAAGGGTAAGCAGTTAGACTTTTACAGTCCTGGTAATCCTGCCATCCATGAAGAGCCGGCTCAACATTGGTGGCATGGCATCGATAAAAAAACATATAACCGCATATTTGCGTTAACATTAGACGACCTACAAGGCCTTGATGTATTACAAGAGGTAGAGGTTCGTTCCCGATTCTTTGGCGCTGAAGGGGGAGAACACTTAGGTGGCGCTGTTAAGGATGTTGAAAAAGGGGCTACAGACCTACTTGTAGCATCCTCGAATGGTAAACGTCGCATCAATGTATTGATGGATGAGCTTAAAGAAAACCGCCAAAAGCTGAGTCAGTTGGCGGAGCATGAAGCGCAATATGTGGAATTACAAACCGTCTTTCACAGTACGGAGCAAACCGAAATGGAATTGCAAAATCAGTTGAAAGAATGGAAGGAATATCGGGATGGTATCGATGTAGTATTGCGTGCGTGGGATACGTATCGTCGCAGTGAAGAGGCGCGTATGCACATGCAGCAGTACAATAGTGAACTCGCCTTGAGTCGTGATGAGTTTCTTCGCCTTGATGAAGAAATTAAACGGGCTCGTGACAATATGCAATTATGGCAGGAAAAGGAAGCGGCATTGATGCCGGCTAACTTTAGTCCTGATAGCCCATTTGGAACTTATGGCCAAGATATTGAAGATCTTATTCAACAAGGTGCTAAATGGGAGCAATTACGCCGTGAATGCGAAGAAGGCGATGCGTACATCCGTAAGGTTAGAGAACAATTGGAGTTTTCACGCACCCTACATTCTGCGTGGCGTCATGATGAGCCAATGGCAGAAGACATCAATTGGTTTGATGGAGAACGTTTGGCAAGTCGTTTGCGCACCGCAAAAGAACAACTTTTACATTGGCAAGACCGCAAACCTGCAGAGGCTACCGATGAGGTGCCGACGGCGAACCTTGAAGGGGCATCCTTACCTAACTTTAGTGAAGAAGAATTAGCTAAAAAAGAATATTTAGAACGTGAATTAGATCGTATCTTAATGGATATAGATCGAGTAGAGGCTAGACGGAATAGTTCTGGTTCAGATGCACAGCCTACAATTCTGCCAAAATGGCTACAACGCATTAGTGGTATAGGTGCTGTTATTGCTGTATTGGTAGTATTAGCAGGCCTGTTGGTTCTTGAATCTGCATTATATACTATAGGTGGTTTTATTTTCTTGATTCTATCTATGGGGCTATTCTGGTATGCTACCTGGAGGCTTCATAATGGTAACTCTGAAGTGTCTAAATTAAACTATGAGTTACAAATTTTATCCTCCCGTAAATCCGATGTAGAGCATCAGCTAGAGGCTTTGATCAAGGCTGCTACGCCTACAGCGAGTCCTGTACCATCCTTAGAAGGGGTGGCACATCTTGAACGTTGGATTCAAGAAGGTCATACATTACAAGGCATTTACGATGAAGCTCTCGCAGCATGGCAAAACTGGTTACCCCGAGGGGCGGCTAAGAGTCTCGATGAAGATGATTTCTTTGGCCTCAAACATGAATATGATCAATATCATGAGCAACTACGTACCATAGAAGGCTATGAAAAGCGTTTGGCGGAGCATAAAGAAGGTCTACGTATTATTGAAGACCAAGCGATGGCTTTGTGGTATAACCTTGGGATAGAGGCGCCAGTATCTCCAACAGAGCTAAAACGCATTTATAACCAATATAAGAACTTCCAACAAAATAAGATTGTATGGGAACAAAAGGAAGCACAACGTAAAAGCTTCCGCAATGAATACGATAATTGGCATCGTAAGGAAAAAGAGCTACTCCTTCGTCAACAAGAACTGCTCCATAAAGCGGGTATGGAAAGTTCCAACGAGTATCGTCAACATCTTATCGATGAGGACCAATATAAACAGTGGCAAACCATCTACAAGCAAAGTCAAGTGCAGCTTGATTTGCTTGCTCCTGATGCGGAGAATAAAGACTTGTTCTACCGTCGTTTGCGTGAAGGCAACAAGGATAACTGGTTGGATGAATTGGCTCATTCTGAGCGTGAAATAGCCTCTATCGAAGATAAATTGGCTACCTTGTACGAGCGTCGCGGCCAAATCGTTGAAGCCATGCGTACACTTGGTTCTGACCAGGAACAACACCAAATGTTGCAAGAACGAGAGGCTTTACAAAGTGAATTAGAGTCTGCTCTCGAAGATTGGGCTACGCAAGTATTGATAAGCCATTGTATGGATAAGGCTCAACAATCATATGAACAAGAAAAACAACCTCATATGTTAGAACTTGCATCCTCTTATGTTGAAAGACTAACTGATGAGAGGTATACGCTTGATATTCTAGGTATCAATAAAGGGGTAGCACTTATCAACAACAATGGGGAACGACTAGAACTTAAATTCTGGTCTAGTGGTCTAGCTGACCAAGTATACTTGGCATTGCGTCTTGCCCTAGCCAAGGTATTCTCTTATCAAGTAGAATCCTTGCCGATTATCTTGGACGATATTTTGGTGCGTTTTGACGAAAATCGTCAACGTAGTGCCTTGGAACTGTTGGCTGAGCTTGGAAAGAATCAACAGATTTGGCTCTTTACCTGTCAACGCTCCGTATATGATATGGCTCAATCTATTATGGGCATCGATTGCCATAGACTAAGTCGTAGCTAAATTAATTTCGGACTGGAATTAAAGACTAGTTGAATTAAAGACTAATTAGATTAAATAGATATCAACGAGGTAATGAAATAATCCCTGTGGTCGCTACAAGCTTTCACAGGGAATATTAATGGCATTGTTGTGTGTGATTGTAACCAAAGTAACTGTTTTAGTTACCATAGTGTGTTAGTATACATTTAGAACGAAAGGGGTTGAGTACTTGAACACAGCTTATTTGGACATGATCCAAGGGAAGAACCCTGGTGTAACGCCTGTGTGGTATATGCGTCAAGCTGGTCGTAGCCAAGCGGAATATCGCAAAATCAAAGAGAAATATTCATTATTTGAAATTACAAAAGAGCCCGAGTTATGTGCTCGTGTTACGGAATTACCTGTTAAGGAATACGGCGTTGATGCGGCTATCCTTTACAAAGATATCATGAGCCCAATGGTGGCTATGAATGTAAATGTTGAGCTGAAGGCCGGTGTGGGTCCTGTGTTTAGCACGCCTATCCGTTCTATGGCTGATGTAGAGGCTCTAGATTCCTTTGATCCTACCAAGGTAGAGTATATCGGTAAAACGATTACACTCTTAACATCTGTCATGCTCGACGTGCCACTCATTGGTTTTTGTGGTGCGCCGTTTACGATTGCATCCTACCTTATCGAAGGGGGACCAACGAAGAACTACAATAAGACTCGTGGCATGCTCATCGGTGCTCCTCGTGTGTGGAATGCATTGATGACTAAATTGGCGGATATGTCCATTGCGTACTTATCCATGCAAGCTGAAGCGGGTGCCAATGCACTTCAAATCTTCGACTCTTGGGTAGGGGCTGTTAATGCAGATCAGTATAAACAAGGGATTTACCCTCATATGGAGCGAATCATTAAGGCTGTAAAAGCTAAATATCCTCATTTACCTATAGCGATGAATGGCGTTGGCACTGACCATTTGGTGTCTATTTGGTCTCATTTGCCATTAGACGTAATTGCCCTTGATTGGCGTAGTTCCATTGTTATGGCGAATGAACGGGGTGTAACGCAAACCGTGCAAGGTAACTTAGATCCAGCGTATCTGTTCGGGGACGAAAAAACATTGGCTCGCGAAGTAGATCGTATCTTGCTCGAAGGAGTTCGCTACGGGCGCCATATCTTCAATTTAGGTCATGGCGTATTCCCAGAGGCAGATCCTCAAAAACTTCATTGGCTAACGGACTATGTGCATGAACGTAGTCGTGAAATTTGGGCTCAAGAGAGGTAAATTAGTGAAAGTAGAAAAAAAAGGATTATTATTCCTGTCTTATGGTAGCCCTTTAAGTAAGGATGATTTAGTACCCTATATGACGAGCATTCGTCGTGGCCGTGTACCAACGAAAGAAGAGATTGCTAATCTTACTAAGCGTTATGATACAATCGGTCAATGGGAAAATGTTGAACTTCAAACTATGGCAGAGTGCCAATATAGAACCTTGCTTACTCTGTTGCCGACTATGCCTTCCGCTATTGGTTTTTTACACATGAAACCGTCCATTGCAGATGCAGTTGACTCCTTAGTCCAGCAAGGAGTGGAGCATATTATCGCTATTGTAACGGCTCCATTCTTCACCGCTCTCGGTACCGGGGCTTATGAAAAACAAGTGCAATCAGCTATTTCAAACCATGATAATGTGACATTCGACTTTATCCGTTCCTGGTGGGATCAACCAACTTTTAAGGAATACTGGGTAAAAACAGTTTCAGAGTGTGTGAATAATGATAAATCAGAATGTGTAGATAGTGTTACATCAGTGTATGTAGATAGTACAAACTCAGAGTGCGCAGTTGTAGATGCGAACGGTAAAGATGTATTTGTTGTTTTTAGTGCGCACAGTATACCTCTTATCAATAATCATGATGGCGATTCGTATGCGTTGGCTTTAGAGGAAAGCGCTAAAGAGATTGCTGAATATTGTAAATTACCGAACTGGACTGTGGCATGGCAAAGTGCGGCTCCTCATGGCCAATGGTTGGAACCTACCGTAGAGGATGCAATCAATGAAGCTTTACAAACTGGTGCTACTCGCATTGCTTTTGTACCATTTGGATTTGTAAGCAATCACGTTGAGGTACTGTACGATAATGATGTGGAGTGTAAAGAACTCGTTGAAGCAAAGGGCGCAACATATATGCGTGCACCCATGCCAAATTGTAATGAAACATTTTTACAAGCAATGGCGAGTGCAATAATAGAAAGGATTCATTCGTGAATGTAACAATTGTGGGCGGTGGCTTAACAGGGCTAACAGCGGCTTATTATTTAGGCCATGCAAAGCCGGAATGGACCATTACTCTTTTCGAACAAGCACCACGATTTGGTGGGAAAATACAAACGCAACGTGTGGATGACTTCGTAGTGGAACTCGGTCCTGACTCCTATTTGGGGCGTAAAACAGAAATGACAGATCTCGTGCATGATCTTGGACTAGGTGATACCCTTGTGTCTAATGAAACAGGTCAAGCCTTTGTATATGATAAAGGCTCTATCCACCCAATTCCGGGCGGCTCCATCATGGGCATTCCTACGGAAATGATGCCCTTTGTGAAAGCAACACTCATTTCATGGCCTGGTAAATTGCGTGCTGGCCTAGATTATTTTAAGAAACCATACCAACTCGATAAAAATGGGGATGTATCCATTGGTCATTTTTTCAAATACCACTTAGGACAAGAAATGATGGATAAACTCATCGAGCCCCTATTAGCGGGTATCTATGGTGGCGATATTTATAAAATTAGCCTATTGTCGACATTCCCTCATTTTATTCAAGTAGAACAAAAGTATGGGAACATGGTAAAAGGTATGATGGCTGCTAAGATGAGTCACTCCAAAGCAGGTGTCTCTAAGGCCGCCAAAGGGGCTGTTACTGAAGGTGATGTTCCTCGAGCTGGTAAAGGCACTATGACGGACCGTCAATTTGAAAGTCACGAAGCTAAGACTAGTCAAGATACTTCTGCTGGTAATAGTGTAAACAATTCTAGTCAAATGACAAAGACTAGTTCTAATCATCAGTCTGCTAAGACACAAGCGGATATGGAAAGTCGAAAGGGTACTGCTGCTCAATCCGGCATGTTTCGTCAATTGACAGGCGGCCTTGAAAGCGTGATTACCGCTATCGTTGAGGCTATGCCTAGTAATGTACATTTGCATACAGGTACACTAGTTTCTGATATTCGATATGTTGAAGGTGTGTACGCAATCGATGTGGTCAATCAGTATAACAATTCTTGTGGTTGTCAATCTATGGCAGATCATGTGATTATTAGTACGCCGCCGGCAACGTATACACAATGGTTTAAGGATGATCAGGGTTTTGACTTCTTGCGTTCCATGGAGCAATCTAGTTGCGCCATTGCTATTATGTCTTTTGATAAAAGCACCTTTGATGGTGCTCTCAAGGAATCGGGTTTGCTTATTACTAGAAATACAGATACGCCTCTTACAGCGTGTACTATTCTTAATCAAAAATGGCCTCAAACAACGCCAGATGACAAGGTGGTGTTGCGAGTCTTTATTGGTAAGCCTGGTAATGATGTAGTAGAACGACTCAGCGAAGAGGAACTTTCAGAATTGGCAGTTAAAGAAATTCAACATATCATGGGTTTCTCTGTCAAACCAGAGTGGGTGCGCATCAATCGCCTCATTCACTGTATGCCTCAATATAATGTAGGCCATCGTGCAGGCATTAAATCTGTTCGTGAACATGTGGCGGAGCATTATCCAAATTTACATCTCATCGGTACGCCCTTTGATGGCATTGGAATCCCTGATGGTGTAAAACAAGCAAAAGAACTGGTAGAAAAACTTGTGAATGACAAGTAAAATAGTGACTTGCTTAAAAGAGTTAGTATAGTATTAAGAGCTATAGGATTATCCTCAGCATAAAAGTAGAAGTTTAGTCTTAACTAAAGAATGTACTAATAAAAAATCTCAATAGAAACTAAATTGAAAAGACTCTATATGCTATAATAGTAAGTGGAGTCTTTTGATTTCCGTAATTATAGATATACATTATTATTTTGATATAATCACCATAGATAGGAGTGATCATAATGGGAAAAGCAATCCCTACAGTAGAAGGTTGGCATAGCCAACACATGGTATTCGCCATGGATTTCAGCGCATGGAACTGTTTCACAGAGGATGAAAAAGCAGCAGCGCGCAATGAATTAAAAGCATTCTTAGCCGACCTTGAAGCTAAACATCAAGCTAAAGAAGGTAGCTATGCATTCTATGATTGTAATGGAGCAAAAGGGGATTTAATCTTATGGATTCTCGGTCCATCCCTTGAATACTTGGCTCAAGTAGAACGTAAATTCCGTCGTTTAGCTATTGCAAGTGTGTTGGTGCAAACTTATTCTTATACTTCTGTAACAGAAGTAAGCACCTATGTTAAGGCCAAGTTAGATACAGAGGAGGTTAATCAAAAATTATATCCTCATGTACCTCGCGATAAATATATCTGTTTTTATAATATGAGTAAAAAACGCGAAGGTGATGACAATTGGTTCATGTTACCACCGCAAGAGCGCGGTGCTTTGATGAAAGCTCACGGTGAACTTGGTAAAACATACTTGGATGTATTATCTGAATTCACTACTGGTGGCTGTGGCCTAGACGACTGGGAATGGGGCATTACCATCTTTAGTAATGACGACATCCAATTCAAAAAAATCGTATACGATATGCGCTTCGAAGTAGCCAGTGCAAAATACGGCATCTTCAGCGACTTCTACGTTGGTACCATCATCGACGATGCACTACTAGAAGAAATTTTTGGATAATAAAAAGGGACTGCTTGGCAGTCCCTTTTTGTTATTATTTAATTCATATATATCGATAAATAACTGCTTATTGTATCGTATATTCGTTCGATTTATAATGTTCTTAAGGTAGTCGGCGAGGTTGGGTCTCTCTTCGTTATAGAAGGGGGTGAGCTTATGAGTGACTTTGAACTTATTACAGTTATCATTGGAATATTGACATTAGTCGTTTCCTTTGGAGCACTTATAGCGCTTATTTGCCTCACAAAAAGCAAATAGCCCTCCGTTACCAAGTGTAATTAGATAAACAGAAAGGCCATTTCCTAGATAATTAGTTTTTGAGATGCGCCTGACGTTCCTACTCGTCTGACTATCTATTTATATTATAGAGATAAAGATATATATCGTCAAATTAGAATGAATGGACTGCTTAGCAGTCCATTTTTTTCCCTCAAAATGAAGGCTATAATTTTGAACAGAAAATTTTGTATACGTACTGTACTGTGTAAAATATAATTCACTATATTCGATTATCTTATTCATGGCTATATTTTTATAAAAGAGAACCCCGCATCAATCCGACTTACGAGGTCAAGGCCCTAGGCCGCAGACCTGATAAGTATGGAGGAAAGATGCGGGGTTTCTTTTATCACTTAGTTTATGAAAGTGAATTATATTTTGTAGTACCGTCGAGTGAACGTAAATTTTCTGTTTCCAGAAAATTATACGTTCATATTTGCACCTTTACGCACATAGAACCAGTAGCACACAGATACAGTTACAAGGTTGAACGCAAGTAATACAGCAAAGGCTGGGTGAATATTGCCGAACATGGAATATACAAAGCCGAAGATTTTAGGAGTAATGAAGGCACCGTATGCAGCTACGGCAGCAACGAAACCTGTAATTAAAGAGGAAAGCAATGGATTGCCAAATACGTGAGGAATCATACGGAATGTAGCACCAGTTGCGAAGCCACAGCATACGAATGTCAACACGGACATAGCAAAGAAGAATGGGAAGTTGTGCATATCTACGCCAACCGCAATTAGCGCTGTTGTTGCACATAGACCGAGAAGGCTTACAAAGGTAACTTTTGTACCGCTGTTAATTTTGTCTGCTAACCAACCACCTACAGGGCGAAGTGCACCTGCTACAAGTGGACCTACGAATGCGATAGAAGCAAATGGTACTTCTGGGAATTCTTTACCTACTAATAGACCAAGTGCTGCTGCATAACCAGAGAAAGCACCGAAGGAACATGTATAAAGTAATGTAAACGCCCAAGTGTGTTTGTTCCCAAAGATTTGTACAAGATTTTTAGGATTTGGTTTTTCTAGTGGTAAGTTATCCATGAAACGTGTCATAAGTGCAAGGATAACAACGAGTGGTACGATCCACATGAAAGCTGCATTGGCAAGGTATACTGCGTTACCTTTGATGATAGCTGGTGTTACACCAAATACACTACCTAGTGCAGTAGAACCCATAGCAAATGGAGCCAAGAAGTAGATTACAGAAACACCAAGGTTACCAACGCCGCCGTTGATACCAAGAGCAGTACCTTTTTCGGATTTAGGGAAGAAGTTGCCAATGTACGCCATGGAGGACGAGAAGTTGCCGCCCGCTAAACCGATAAGGACAGTCAAAATCATGAATGTCGTATAAGAAGTTGTTGTATCTTGAACGGCAAAGCCAAGCCATACAACAGGAACTAATAAAATAAGTGTGGAAATAAATGTCCAGTTCTTACCACCGATTAAGGCCGGCATGTAGGTATATACGAAACGTAATGTAGCACCTACAAGACCTGGTAATGCGGCTAATGTAAATAATTGATCTGTTGTAAAGTTAAAGCCAGCGCCATTTAGTTGTGCTGCAATGGTTGCCCATAAATACCATACACAGAATGAAAGGGTTAATGCAATTGTGGATATAACCAGGTTTTGTTTAGCAATTTTTTTACCAAACTTTTCCCAAAATTCTGGATTTTCCGGTTGCCAATTAGCCACGATTTCGCTACGGCTTGCACCTACTTGAGGCATTTTTAGTTCGTTCATTTTGAACTTCTCCTTACTGTAACAACTATACACGCAGATAAGACAAGAAAAATATATTAAAATTATATATAAAGTATATATAAATAATAAAATCTAAAAAAATCCTATAGAAAGTATTCGATTTGCTTACAAATTGCGTTATAATTATTGTAGCATTAATATTTTTCAATGTCTTACATCACAGATATATTATATAGTGTAATTTTTTTTGTGAATGTGATGTAAAACACACATATTCTGAAATTAATAAGTTATAATAATCTTATATATACGAAAAAGTATATAGTATAGGTGCTTTTACTATAAATAGATTAGTATAACTAATGGATTTTGTTATAAAAGTACTGTGGAGTGATAATGGTATGGATCAAAATTTAATTAACCAATTGCTTGCTTTGCCGGGTGAGGAACTACATCTTAAAAAAGGTGATTTTCTCTTCCGTGAGGGGGACAAGGCAGAATACTTTTACGTAGTAGTAAAAGGTAGAATGAGCATTAAAAAGTTCGAAGCTAGCGGACACATTTTTGCGTTGCGTTTAGTAGGACCGAATAATGTAATTGGTGAGGTTCCGTTGTATGAGGAGAACACTAGATCATATGTGTTCAACGCCATTGCTCGGGAGGATTGCTCTGTTTATTGTATACGCTATGATGTGTTGGAAGGGGCTATTGCAAAAGACCATTCATTGGCCATTGCGATGATGAAAATCTACACTTTACATATGCGTCGTCAACAGGCAAAATACCGAGACTTGCTACTTTACGGCAAGAAGGGAGCATTCTATTCTACCTTGTTGCGCTTAGCCAATAGTTATGGTGTAAAGCGCGAGGATGGTATCTTTATTGATATTGCCCTAACAAATCAAGAGTTGGCTGAGTTTGCTGCCACATCAAGAGAAAGTTTAAATCGCATGTTAAGTGAGTTGCGTAAGTTAGGCTATGTAGCCTATGACAAACACCATCTAGTAATCTGTGATTTTGACGCTTTAATCGGATTACTTGATTTAGAGGTTGATGGTATCGACCCTAATATTAGTAATATCGAATAACAGGATTTTCTCCCTTGTGTTAGCACATCTAGCACAAGGGATTTTTTTGTAGTTTTGAAGGAGGACACGAGATGAGCTTGTTGTCTCAAAAGTTTAAGTTTCTTCGTAAGAAGGAAGTATCTCCAAGTGGTCATCAAATCACAGAAGATGGTGGTCGCGAGTGGGAAAATTTTTATCGTGACCGTTGGTCCTACGATAAAGTAGTCCGTACGACTCATGGTGTAAACTGTACTGGTTCTTGTAGCTGGAACATTTATGTTAAAAATGGTGTTGTAGCTTGGGAAAATCAAGCAACTGATTACCCTGAAACACCAGATGATATGCCGGATTACGAACCACGTGGGTGCCCTCGTGGTGCGACCTTCTCTTGGTATCTCTATAGCCCTTTGCGCGTAAAATATCCTTATGTACGTGGCGAATTGGCTGAGCTTTGGAGAGAAGCAAAGAAGAATGCTAAGAACCCAATCGAAGCTTGGAAATCTATCGTAGAAGATCCTGAAAAAGCGAAAAAATATAAGTCTGCCCGTGGTATGGGTGGCTTTGTGCGCTCCACATGGGATGAAGCAACAGAAATCACTGCAGCATCCTTACTATATACAGCAAAAACTTACGGCCCTGACCGCAACGCAGGATTCTCGGTAATTCCTGCGATGTCCATGTTGTCCTATGCAGCAGGGGCTCGTTTCCTTAACTTGATGGGTGGTACACCATTATCCTTCTATGACTGGTATGCCGATTTGCCACCTTCCAGCCCTCAAGTTTGGGGTGAACAAACTGATACACCTGAATCTGGTGACTGGTATAATGCTGGTTACATCATGACTTGGGGTTCTAACGTACCGTTAACTCGTACGCCAGATGCTCACTTCTTGACAGAGGTTCGCTATAAAGGTACTAAGGTAGTATCCGTGTCTCCTGACTATGCGGAATCTACCACATCTTCCGATGCATGGCTCAATGTAAAAGCTGGCACCGATGCGGCGCTTGCTATGTCTATGGGTCACGTTATTTTAAAAGAATATTACATCGACAAAGAAACTCCATACTTTAAAGAGTATGCAAAAGAGTTCACAGATATGCCATTCCTTGTACGCGTTGAAGACATCAACGGCACGGTTCAACCAGGTCGTTTCTTGAATGCTAAGGACTTAGGTAGCCAAGAGGAAGGCGCTGACTTCCAAATGGTATTGATTGATGAATTAACAAATGAAATCGTTGTTCCTAATGGTACAATGGGCGAACGTCACACACATCCTGAAAAATGGAATTTACGTCTTGAAAATCGTGATACAGGGGCTAAAATCGATCCTCGTTTATCCGTATTTGATCAACGTGAAGATGTGACGATTGTTAAATTGCCGTACTTTGGTGATGAAGAACACGAAGGCATTATTGAACGTGCTATTCCAACTATTACAGTACAAACTGTTGATGGTCCTGTGAAAGTGACTACTGTATACGATCTCATTCTTGCTAACTATGGTATTGACCGCGGTATCGGTGGTGAGGTGGCGACAGCTTACACTGACGACACTCCATACACACCTACATGGCAAGAAAAAATCACTGGCGTAAAAGCAGACATTGCTATTGCTACAGCACGTGAATTTGCAGATAATGCAGAAAAAACGAAAGGTCGTTCCATGATTATCATGGGCGGTGGTATCAATCACTGGTATCATGCCGATGTTATTTACCGTACTATTTTGAATCTTATCATGTTCTGTGGTACAGAAGGTGTTAACGGTGGTGGCTGGGCCCACTACGTAGGTCAAGAAAAACTTCGTCCTGTTGAAGGTTGGGGTGGTATCATGACTGCCAATGACTGGAGTAAGGCTCCTCGTTTGCAAAATGGTACATCTTGGTTCTACTTTGCTACAGAGCAATATCGTTCTGACTGCATCGATTTGGCAGACCGCGTATCTAAATTGGCTAAACCTCGCTATCGTCATCCTGGGGATTACAATGTATTAGCAGCTCGTTTAGGCTGGTTGCCATCTTATCCTACTTTCAATAAAGGTAGCCAAGAATTGATTAATGATGCTCGTGCAGCCGGTGCTAGTACAGAAGCAGAAATCAACCAATATGTAGCACAAGCCTTGAAAAATAAAGATTTACAATTCTGCGTAGAGGATCCTGCAGCTAAAGAAAACCACCCTCGCAACCTGTTTGTATGGCGTGCGAACCTTATCGGCTCCTCTTCTAAAGGTCATGAGTACTTCTTGAAACATTTATTGGGCACAAAAAATGCCGTATTGGAAGATGATGATGCTCCTACGCGTCCAGAAGAAATTAAATGGCGCGAAGCAGATGGTGCGGGTAAGCTTGATCTCTTAATTGATATCGACTTCCGTATGGCGTCTACAGGTTTATATTCTGATATCGTGTTCCCAGCAGCTACATGGTATGAAAAAGAAGACTTGTCTTCCACAGATATGCATCCATATGTACATGTATTCCAAGCTGCTGTTGATTGCGCATGGGAAACTAAATCCGACTGGGATACATTCCGTACCCTTGCAGAAACAGTATCTCGCGTAGCAAAAGAATCTGGCTTTACAGAATATGAAGATATTGTAGCTACTCCACTTGGACATGATAGCCCAGGCGAAGTAGCGCAACCAGAAGGTAAAGTTCTTGATTGGAGTAAAGGCGAATGTGAACCAATCCCTGGTAAAACAATGCCGAACCTCGTTCATGTAAAACGCGATTACAGTCAGATCTTTGAAAAATACATTGCTTTAGGACCTAATATCGAAAATAAAATGGGTGCTCACGGTTTGGCGTGGGATGTATCTGACGAATATCAAACATTGTATGCTCAAAATGGTACGATTGATAATCCAGATTTCATTTCTCATGGCCGTCCAAGCATTTACGAATGTAAGGAAGCTTGTAATGTTGTATTAACATTATCTTCTTGTACAAATGGTAAATTAGCGGTTCGTTCTTGGAAAGCGATGGAAGAAAAAACAGGTCTTTCTGGGCTTGAAAAGAATGCAAAAGGTCGCGAACAAGAAAAAATTACCTTCGATGACATGGTTCGTCAACCACGCTTTATCATTAGCTCTGTAACAAGTACTGGTAAGAACGATAAAAACCGTCGTTATTCTCCATTTACAACATCTACAGAAGATAAGGTACCATTCCGTACTGTAACAGGTCGTCAATCGTTCTATTGTGATCATGAAATGATGCGCGACTATGGCGAAGCTATGGCATTGTACAAACCTGTATTGTCATATAAACCAGTACAAGGTGATTATAAACAAGAAGGTATTCCAGAAATTACATTGAAATACTTAACTCCACATAATAAGTGGTCTACACATAGTATGTACTTTGATAGCCAACAAATGTTGACATTATTCCGCGGTGGCCAAACAATTTGGCTTAACGAAGATGATGCAGCAGAAATTGGTGTTAAAGATAACGACTGGGTAGAAGCTTTCAATAAAAATGGTGTAGTTGCAGCTCGTGCAGTTGTATCTCCACGTATTCCTCGTGGCATTTCTTATATGCATCACTCCCAAGACCGTCACATCAACGTTCCTGGTACGCAAGTTAAGAAAGATCGTCGCGGTGGTACACACAATGCGCCAACTCATATTCACATGAAGCCGACACACATGATCGGCGGTTATGGTCAATTGAGCTATGGCTTTAACTACTATGGCCCAACTGGTAACCAACGTGATATGACAATTGTGGCTCGTAAATTGAAGGAGGTGGATTGGCTTGAAGATTAAAGCTCAAGTATCCATGGTCCTAAATTTGGACAAGTGTTTAGGCTGTCATACATGCTCTATTACTTGTAAAAATACATGGACGAACCGCGAAGGCGCGGAATATATGTACTTTAATAACGTGGAAACCCGCCCTGGCGTGGGTTACCCACGTAATTGGGAAAACCAAGAGAAATGGAAGGGTGGCTGGACTCTCGATAAAAGCGGTAATTTGGCGCTTTCCACAGGCTCTAAAGGCTCTCGATTGATGAAGTTGTTCTATCATCCAGAACAACCAGAAATTACGGATTACTTTGAACCTTGGACATACGATTATGAAACATTGATTCATACCGGTCGTAAAAATAATCAACCTGTAGCACGTCCTCGTTCTTTGTTAACAAAGCAAAAAATGGAAGTAACATGGGGCCCTAACTGGGATGATGATTTGGCTGGTGGTCATCATGCACGGGAAGATGTGAACTTGGCTAAGATGGGTGATGATATCGTATTTGACTACGAAGAAGTATTCATGCGTTATTTACCACGTCTTTGTAACCATTGTTTGAATCCTGCATGTGTAGCAGCATGTCCATCCGGTGCTATCTATAAGCGTGATGAAGATGGTGTTGTACTTGTTTCTCAAGATGTATGCCGTGGTTGGAGACATTGCGTTCCATCTTGCCCATACAAAAAAATCTTCTATAACTGGGAAACAAATAAAGCTGAAAAATGTGTATTCTGTTACCCTCGTTTGGAAAATGGCTTGCCTCAAATTTGCGCTGAAACATGTGTAGGTCGTATGCGCTATGTTGGTGTAGTTTTATACGATATGGACAAAGTTCAAGAAATGGCAGCTACGAAGGATGAACAAGAAATTTACCAAAATACAGTAGATTTGATCTTGGATCCTAATGACCCAGAGGTTATTAAAGCCGCTCGTGAAGCAGGTATCTCTGAAGCCTTCTTGAAAGCAGCTAAAAAATCTCCTGTTTACAAGCTTGTAAAAGAATGGGGCGTTGCATTGCCATTGCATCCAGAGTATCGCACATTACCTATGGTTTGGTATGTGCCACCGCTCAGCCCAATCTTACAACGTGTTACATCTGATGTATACTTGCCAGATGCACATGAAATGCGCGTGCCTGTACAATACTTAGCTAATATGTTTACTGCTGGTAATACAGATATTTTAGCTCGTGTATTACAACGCATTCTCGATATGCGTGAATACATGCGCCGCCGTGAAACAGGTGACGAAGCAATCGCTCATGAAGTAGATCTTACAGAAGAGCAAATGTATGCTATGTACAAATTGTTAGCATTGTCTAAATATAATGATCGTTTTGTTATCCCATCCGATGTTAATGTATCTCGCGAAGGTCGCTTAGAAATGCAACATAATCGCGGTTTTGCATGCCCGACAGGGGGTTGCCATAATGGATGATGCACAAAAAATAGCTCTCATTGCTTCTTTTTTGCTTCGGTATCCAGATGAATCTTGGTACAATGAACTTGGTGAATGGAAAGAGGATACTTACTCTGTTGAGCATCCTCAGCTTCGCCAAGGATTGCTAGAGTTCTTTGATTACATTGAAGAAACGGATCGTAAGGCCTTTGAAGACCAATACGTACGTATCTTTGACTTCAGCCGTAATACGACGATGTACTTATCGACTTACGAATTGCAAGGTACAGGGGAACAAGCAGAGGAACTCGTTAAATATAAAGCCTTCTTTCTAGAAAATGGCTATGATTTACCAAAGGAGATGCCTGACTATATTCCAGCTATTTTAGAGTTATGTGCAGTTATCGAACCTGAAAAGGCTCGTGAAGTGTATGATTATTGTAAACCAAAGCTAGAATATATTCGGGATCGATTGATCGAAGCAAAACTGACCTATGCATTCTTATTTGATATCATATTGTCGGTTGCAAATGGATTGGAGGACGGTGCACGATGAATCTATTTTTATGGGGCGCTTTGCCATATATTGCGTTTACCTTCTTAATCGTAGGCACACTTGTTCGTTTCTTCTACTTTGAAAGAAACTGGACTACAAAATCAAGTGAATTTTTAGAGAAAAAACAATTACGTATTGCCAATCCATTGTTCCACTTTGGTTTGCTATGCGTTATCGGCGGTCACGTAGTAGGTGTATTAGTGCCTAAAGCTTGGACTGCAGCTTTGGGTATCAATGACCATATGTACCATGAAGGTGCATTATATATGGGTGCTGTAGCGGGTATCATCTTCATCGTTGGTTTCTTGCTCTTGATGAAACGTCGCTTTACTGTACCTGCTATGAAAGTAAATACATCTGGCCTTGATAAATGGTTATATTTATTCTTAACATTAGCTATCTTTAGTGGTATGGCTGGTACATTGCTTAATGCATCTGGCTTTTTTGACTACCGTGTATCCATCGGCCCATGGTTCCGTAGCTTACTATCCTTTATGCCTGATCCATCCTTGATGGAAGGCGTGCCATTCATGTTTAAATTCCACATGTTGGCATGGATGGTGGTTGCTATTATCTTCCCATTCAGCCGTTTGGTACACTGCTTGAGTGTTCCACTCAACTACTTAACACGTCCGTTCATCGTATATCGTAAACGAGACGAAAAATAATTAGGATGATGATTGATTTGCATGCTCTTTATAATATGACAAATTAATCCTTAGCCCCTTGTATTGGTGAAAGCTTATGCTGACTAGTACAAGGGGCTTTTTGTTTGAGTATGTTATTTTTTTGTTCTAAGCTAAATCAAAATACTAATGATAATCAAAATACTAATGATACTATATGGGGTTGCTGTATATAGTATTACAATTCAAGTCGAATCATATTCTAATTTAGAATTATTCTTATAATAAATACTACCTATCTAATATAAGTAATCTACAGATTTCGATTTAAATGATAAAATATATTAAGTAAATTAGATATTATAGGTATTATTTTAGAGAGGTTTACAATGAATCAAGTGGAAACAAAACAGTATAAGAGTATTTACCATATCTTTATATGGATTACGATCTTTGCATTAATTATGATCGGTTTATTGGAATGGGGCTACATTGAAAGTGGGCGTGCTTTTGGTAACTATAAAGTCTATACAGGTCTTGTACCTTGGTGTGCCTGGATTGTTATGACTTATTTGGCAACTAGACCTAAATGGTTTACAAGCCGTTATAATTTGGGTGAAATGTTCAAGATTCACCGTGCACTAGGTATTGCATCTGTAGCTGTTATTGGGTTTCATTTATATCTCTATTTTGGTAAAGCAGCTAAATCCATCCTCGGTTGGTGGGGTGGCTATGTGGCACTTACTTCCTTTGGTATTGGCACAATTTCTGGCCTTGCGTTCTTAACTCCAAAACTTAGAAAAGTTACACCTTCTGGTCGTAATGTGGGCATTTGGCTTCATCGCTTAAATCTTGTAGCATTAGTTGCTGCAGATATCCATATTCATGGTTTTAATCGCATTTCCAAAATGGTACCATTCTTACAAGTATTTGATATTATCACGTACGGCCTTGTTATCTACTGTATCTACTTGATGTTTAAAAAGAGATAATAAGATACATACAAATCCCTTCTGTGTTAAACAGAAGGGATTTTTTCGTTATATTTTTATTATTTAGGAAATTAAATAGGGCATATTATTAGTCAAAGGTATATATAATTGTGAGATTGATATACATTTTCTCTTTACTCAATTAATGAAAGTTGTTATTATTTTTATGTTACATGTGATAATGATAATGAACTTCATATATTCATTGTCTACTCATTTTATTCTTTCTTATTTTATTGTGTGAGGTTTATCATGATTAAACGTAAAATGACTAGTGCTTTTGCAGTAGCAGCCATGATGGGTGTGGCTACAGCTTTTGCTGTTAACCCATTTTCCGATGTTCCGTCCGATAGCTGGGCTTATCAAGCTGTAGATCAATTAGCTACAGCGGGTATTATCAATGGTTATCCAGATGGTACTTTCAAAGGCCAAAATAACATTACTCGTTACGAAATGGCTCAAATGATTGCGAAAGGCATGGCTAATCAAGACCGTGCTAATGCAGAACAACAAGCTATGTTGAATCGCTTAGCTGATGAGTTTTCCAATGAATTGAATACACTCGGTGTGCGGGTAGCTAAATTGGAAGATCAAGTAGGCAATGTCAAAGTTACTGGTGATGCTCGTATCAACTATATCGGTAAAGAGGGTATCGATGGTTATGATTACGAAGATAAAATCACAGCTCGTGTACGTTTAGGTCTTGATGCAAAGGTTAATAAAAATACATCTGTTAAAGCACGTATTACAACAGGCTCTATTGAACTAGGTGATAGCTCTAAAGAGGCACAAGCTAATTGGGATTTAGCATATGTAGAGCACAAATTCGATAAAAATGTTGTGGTCGATGCGGGTCGCTATACTCAAAAATTTGGTGGTGGCTTGATTTATAGCTCTAACTTTGATGGTGTAGGCGCTACAGCTAAACTTGGTAAAAAAGTGACATTAAATGGCGCTTATGGTTACATGACAGCAGGTCGTTTTGCTAAGACTAGTAAAGCTGATAATGGTGATGTAGGTCTTATCAATGCTAATGTAGCTGTTAATGATCACTTTGGTTTTGGTGGTATGTTTGCTCATGTAGGTACAACGAATGTACGTATGGGTAATGGCAAGAAAAATAACGAATTCGATAATGTATATGGATTTAATGCTAAGTATAATATTGGTAAATTTGGTATTGATGGCGAGTGGGTAAAAGCATCTGGCTTGAGTGATTCCGATATTTGGAACGTTGGCGTTAAATGGGGCGACTATAAAATTAATAAGAAGAACTCTTGGGCTATCCGATTAGATTACTTTGATCAAGCTAAGAATGCACCTGTATTTAAAACACAAAAATATGAATCTAATGATTTATTAAAGAAAACACGGTATGAAGGTTATAAAGCATGGCAATTAGGTGCATCCTACGCACCAGAGAAAAATATCGGCATTAATGCATACTACGGTTTCAATGCTAAAACACAAGAGGGTAATCGCGTAAATGATTACTATCGTGCGGATCTTAACTTTAAATTCTAATTTAATCAGTAATTAGTTCTAAGTAGAATGCTATAGGGTGAGAGTGTTTTATTAGCATGCTACATTAGGCCAAACTAGATGTATACTTGTAGATTGTATATATAAGACATAGAGAGGTTTATTATGGCAGAAGTTGTAAAAAAACAGTTTAAGAGTAAATACCATATTTTAATTTGGATTGCAGTTTTATCCTTAATATTTATGGGGATGGTGGAATATGGTTATGTAACAGGTGGTAGACCATTCGGCAATTGGAAGGTTCACTTAGGCCTTATTCCTTATGTGGCATGGCTTGTATTAACATACATTGCAACAAAACCAAAATGGTTTATCAAACGATACAATCCAAAAGAAATGTTTGAAATTCATCGCATCGTAGGTATTGTTAGTGTGGTTCTCGTATGTGCACACTGGTATGTATACTTCTTGAAAGCTTTGAAATCCTTCTTAGGCTTCTGGGGTGGTTATATCTCCCTTGTGGCTATGTTTATTGCTCTTATCTTTGCGGTATTATACTTAACACCTTGGGTAGGGAATATGGCAAAATCTGTATCCCGTAAGAAAGCAATCTGGATTCATCGCTTGAATCTTGTTGCTATTATTGCGGCAAATATCCATGTTCATGGATTTGGACGTTTATCTAAAATGGTGCCATTCTTACCTGTATTTGACGTAGTGACTTATGCGCTTGTTATTTACTATATTTATTGGATGTTCAAACAAAAATAATATATCGTAGGCATCTCTTTCTTTGGTAAAAGTAGGAGAATCACACGATAAAAAAGACCATCGCTGACCCTTACGGGTATAAGCGATGGTCTTTTTAGGTTGTTTGCGATACAATAGAATTATAAGTATATATTCTATGGATTTATGTAAATATATGCTGTTGCATTCTTTTGAGGTAAGAATAAAAATCTGTTCTATAAACATTTCTTTTGTATTATAGTATTCTTTAGCTCATATCGATATGTATATTACTACCTTTATAGGTAATTTCAAATAAGAAAGAAGGATATTATGGATTCTTCTTGGAAACGAATTATATACCTAATCTGTACTATACAGGTTGGTGGGGGTATAACAATTATTGGTGTATTATCCTTTCTTCCGTTATTTTTAGCTGAGCTAGGTATTCATGATCCAGGAGAAGCCGCCATGTGGGCAGGCCTTGTATCAGGTGTAACGCCTTGTATGGTGGCACTGAGTGCACCCTATTGGTCGCGTAAGGCTAATCAGCTTGGTCCGCGTAAGGTAATGATGTTCATCTTGTTTACCCTGATGGTGACTGTTGGTGCCTGTGCTTTTACACAAACACCATGGCAGTTATTAATGTTACGTATATTGCAAGGTGTGGTAGGGGGCTATGTTCCAATAGGATTGGCTATTATTATTCTCGTAACCCCTGAAAATAAGGTACCTTGGGCAATGGGCTTATATCAAGCCTCCATGGTTATGGGCCTCGTTTTTGGACCACTCATGGGTGGTTTGGTGGCGGACTTATTAGGTTATCGTGCACCATTTGTTATGTTCTCAGCCTTAACAGGGCTTTGTATGTTGGGAATTTATCTATTCATGCCTAATCTACAGTTTGAGCATAAGGTAGATGCTAGAGAGTCGCAGCTGTCTCTAATTAAATCCTTTTTAGTCATACCTCGAGTTCGCCTCTTGGTAGGGCTATTGTTCTTATGTAATTTTGGTATTACTGGTATTGGTCCCATTTTACCACTATACATTAAGCACTATATGCATATGAATGATGAGTTTGTAGCCACTATTGTTGGTATAATCATCTTTGGCGCCGGTTTGTTTAGTGCTTTAGCTTCAATCTCCATTGGTAAGATAACAGAACGTTTAACCATGCCTCGTATTGTTTTTACTGCTACATGGGCTGTAGGGACTTTGTTTATACTTCAATATATAATGCCTAGTATATGGGGCCTTGGAATATTCCGTGCCATTGCAGGATTCTTCATGGGTTTTATTACACCGATTGCGAATACGCTCATATCTAAGGCTGTTCCTATTGAGCGACGAGGTATCGTGTTTGGTGCGGTGTCTAGTGTGGCCATGATGGGAAATGTATTGGGCCCTGTTATTAGTGGCATGATTGCTCGTGCCTTTGGGTACGGGGCGGTCTTTTGGTCTACAGCAGCTATATTCTTTATAGCGGCGCTATTTATTTATCGCAGTTTAATTATTCCCAGTGAAAGTAAATCATTATAGCTGAGTAGTTTTCACAGTTAGATATAGTTACATATAATTAGTAATATGTATAGATAATATATAAAAAATATATAGATAATATATAGATAATATGTAAAAGATACGTATGACAAACTCCAATGCGTGGAGGGCGGTAAGTTGCGAAATGTTTTAAAGATATTAGTCTGTCTAATCGATAAAAGAGATGAGAGTGCATCGTTATGTTATTAAAACAATTAGAGTATTTTGTGTGTGTAGTAGATAACAACAGTTTTACACAAGCTGCAACAGAGCAATATGTATCTCAATCTGCTATATCTCAGCAAATCAAAGCTCTTGAAACTAGTCTTGGTGTTGAACTAATGGTTCGAGAAAAACGAAGCTTTCATCTAACACCAGCAGGACAATATTTATATCGATCTGGGAAAAAACTATTAGAACGGTTTCATGATATTAAGGTAGAAACGACGCGTATCGGTACAGATGCACGTGTGAGTTTGCGCATTGGTTATTTGAATCGTTACAGTGGAATTGCTATGCAGCAAACGGTGATTCACATGGCAAAGCGTTATAAAAATTTAGATATTCGTATGTACAGCGGCAGTCATGAAGAGCTATATGGCATGCTCAGTGATCGTCGTGTAGATGTAGTATTTAATGATCAATGGCAAATTTTATCTGATGATTTTGAAAGTCATTTAATTGATAAAGCCACTACATTTATTGAGGTACCACAAGGATATACTAATGAAGGCTGTGTAGAACTAAAGCATATCGATGATTTACCACTTATTTTATTGTGTCGTGGGAAATATACCTTGTCTGAAGAAGAACACTATCGCAAAGCCATAGGTTATAATGGCGCCTTCGCTTATGCTCGTACGTTAGAAGAAGCACGATACTTAGTTGCAGGGCAGCAAGGGCTATTACTATTAGATTGTTTTAAATATTTAACAGATCCTATGCCAGGTATCGAACGTAAGGTATTGATGAATCATGGTAAACCTATGGAACGCCACTACTACTTTATATCTCAACGAAATCAAAATAATTCATATATTGTAGCACTCAGAGATATGTTCCAGCAGGTACTTGAAAAATTATAAATGAGATTATAAATGAAAAAGCCGTTAGCAATTTGCTAACGACTTTTTTCTTTTTCTGCACATCGTCTATTTGTATTTTCCTTATATAGTTATGATAGTATTAGAAATTTAAATTTTTTTTGTATCTATGAGTATAGCCTTACAAAAAGTCTTTTAACATCATGAGGCCATCAATACATAGCTTGATACCGTAAATGACGAGAACCGAACCACAGAAACGGTTAATCCATGCCATATGAGTAATCTTAATTTTTTTAGCTAGAAGATGCATTGTGGTAGCTAGAGATCCAAACCAAATAGGTGTCATTACCAAGAAACCAGAGAAGAAGTGGTAGATGTTTTCTTTTGGAATATTAGCCTGAAAAGCACCGAGCATCATTGTCGCATCTAGAATGGCTTGTGGATTGCCCCATGATACAGCGATGGCTGAGACGATAATTTTCCTAATTGGAATATGCGTGTCTACGTTGCGTATGTCTGGTTGAGTTTTAAATATATTAAAACCCATATATACAATGAGGAGTCCCCCAAAGATGAGAACTATAAGTTTTGTGAGTGGCCACATTTCAAGAACGGTACCAATACCATAGAAGGCGGCAGCACTTAAACTCATGTCAAAAAACGCTAGTATGATCAGCGTCAATATAATACGGCGAACAGGTTGCACCAAGGCCGTATTAATAATGAAGAGGTTTTGCATGCCAACAGGGGCAAACGTAGCGAGGCCGACAAGAAGTCCTTGTAAGAAGTACATATTAACCCTCCTGACTATGGTATGATAAAGTACTAATAAGGTGAATAGTAGCACGAAACCCCTCCATTACTGGAGGGGTCCTTACTATTCTATTCATATATAATTATAACATAATATACAATATCTGTATATTTTCTACCATAAACCTATCATATGTTGTGCCATAAGGCTTACAGCGGAGATAGCAATCCAGCAACAAGCTCCTAAGGCAAGGGCTGAGCCACCGGATTTTAATAATTTTACAATATTTGTATTAAGGCCAATTGCTACCATGGCCATTGTAATAAAGTATTTGGAAATTGTTTTGAAGATACTCAAGAATTGAATATCTACATTAGCATAGGATAATGCTGTTGTGACAAGGGAGCAAAGTACAAAGTATAAAACAAATCTTGGAAAAATTTTAGCAATACTAACATTTGCGCCATCTGTTTGAGAGGCATTTTTCTTAGCTTTGTATACTTGATAACTAGCAAGACCTAAGCATATAGGAATGATAGCTAGGGTACGTGTTAGCTTTACGATAGTAGCATATTCCAGAACTTGTGTGCCAGTACCTTTCATACTATCCCATACAGCAGCTGTTGCTGTTACAGAAGAAGTATCGTTAACTGCAGTACCAGCGAACAATCCAAAGCCCATGTTAGAGAGTCCAATGGCGTCACCTAATTGAGGAAATACAAAGGCGGCTACTACATTGAAAAAGAATACAACAGAGATTGCTTGTGCAATATCATGATCCTCTGCTTTAATAACTGGAGCCGCCGCAGCAATAGCAGAACCACCACAAATGGATGAACCAACACCGATGAGGACTGCTGAGTTAGAGTCAATATGAGTTAATCGATAAATAACATAGGATACGATTAACGATGTAGCGATGGTAGAAATGATGACAGGTAAAGAAATCCAACCTACATGTAGAATCTGTGTAATGTTAAGACCAAAGCCCAACAAAATAACGGCCCATTGTAAAATCTTTTTTGATGTAAACCCAATGCCAGCACCTGTTTTTTCCCGTTTCCATGATGTGAAGATAGAACCGATAATTATACCTAAAATAATGGCAAAGATTGGACTACCTACTAGATGAAATTGCTGTCCTAGCAACCAACAAGGAATAGCGAGAATGGCACAGAGTAAAATGCCTGGCAACGTTTTTTGATTGATACCCATTATAAAACCTCCTTACTGTACATACAGTTCACGTCATATGCGGTATCATGTGGCGTTTGCTTTCTATAGTGTTAATAGTACCATAGGAAGGGTTTTTAAATCTACCACATATATAAGAAATATACAGAATATTCATTTCTTGTGAATGTAAAGGTATTGAGGACTGTGAAGATAAATATTGATTATGAGTATAGTATTATTACTTGAGTAATGAACTTTGTGTGGTTTGGATAGGCTGTAATAATTATTTATAAGTGATAAATTTAACTTGTTTTATGATGAATAAGGTGTATATAATGAATAGAATCTATTTCAGGTGGAAATAGAGTATATAAAGTGAGGGCCCTTATGATTGACATTGCAAAAATAATTGAAACCAATAAAGACTATGTAAAACATCATCCTGAGTTACCAAAGGCTGGATTAACAAGTCATCCTACAAAAAAGTTAGGTATTGTAACCTGTATGGATACCCGCTTAGTAGGTATGCTAGAAGAAGCACTAGGCTTTCATCGAGGAGAGATAATTGTCATTAAAACTGCAGGCAATAGTGTAACACAACCTATTGATAACATCGTGCAAAGTCTGCTCGTTGCTACCTATGGTATGGAAATTGAAGATGTGCTAATCATCGGTCATGAAAACTGCGGTATGATCGACTTTTCTGCTACTACTTTTATGGAATCTATGAAAGCGAAAGGTATTAGTGAAGATGCTATTCGCATGATTGAACCAGGCCTTATCGATTGGATGGATAGATTTCATATTTCTGAAGACAATGTAATTTATACAGTTAACTTCCTACGCCACCATCCACTATTTCCAAAAGGAATGGGGTTCTATGGCGGCATGATGGATCCTGATACAGGCGAATTCCGTTACCTCGAAATATAATCCGAGATTTGATGGGGCCCAAGTTGATTTGTACATTTAGGTGAAAAAGGACGTTAACTAACCTCTACGCTCCAAAGCGAGCTAAGTCGCTAATCGGTTAGTTAGCGTCCTTTTTCCTACTGTACCTATGAACTAGTCCCATCAAATCTAAATGTCCATTAACGAGTTATCGTAATTTCGCTGTATCAAGAGGGGAGAGAAATTAATGGGCTCCGTTAGATAACTACATTTAGGTAAAAAAGAGTGATGACTAACCTCTACGCTCCAAAGCGAGCTAAGTCGCTAATTGGTTAGTCATCACTCTTTTTATAACTGTATTTAACAAAGACTCTTGTATATAGATATTCTTTTTATTTTTGCAAAGTCAAGAGATACATATGCAGAATATTGATGAATAAGTCTTGTTTTATGAATATATGATGAAAGTTTAATTTGCGATTTATGAATTAATGATGAATTTTAAAGGGTTGTTGATAGACTACTAATAGTATTAATTTATTATTTGCTTGCAGGGGGACATATGTTTAATAGTGGATTAAAAAAAGAAGCACTTTCTAGTTTGAAAAAAGAAAAAAGTTTATATGATGAACAGTTAACAACCACAGTGAATACTCTCGAGGGTTTTCATAATAATAAACTTGAAATAAAAGACAAAGTTAAAATGTTTCATGATGAAATCGAAAGAATTGGTGGAAAACCAGATGATATTGAAATAGAGTTACAACAAATTGAAACTGAATTAAATAAATTTGATGGTGAATTAAAAAGACTAGAAAGTGAAGTTAATAACCAGAACTTTGGTACTGCCATCGCTACATTATCTAGTGTTGCAGTTACTAATGCCACATTGGCTTGGCTTGGTGGAGGAGCTATTGCTACTGGCGGTAGTGGTATTGCGGGTGGTAGCGTATTGATAGCAACAACAGGGCCTGTTGGTTGGGCTGTTAGTGGAACCGCACTTGCTATTGGTGGCTTTATGGCTAATAGCAAAAATAAGGAGATTGCTAGAAAAGCAACTGAGCAAATTAAAAAATTAAAAGAAGAAAAAAATAAACTAAAAGAACTGACTACCAAAGTTGAATTACATTGTAAAGAATTAAATAAACAAGATAGAGTTTTCTCTTACATTGTAGATAATTTCAGATTAAGTGCAAAAAGTCATTGGACTGAACTTACTGAGAGTGAAATGAAAAATGTTGGAGCTGCGGCTAATATTGCAGCTGTAATGGCAAAAATATTGAATGAAAAAGTAGCCTAATATTTAAATAAAGAATGAAATTAATTGTTAAATTTATTTAGTGCAAATGGTGGTTTATTAAATTATGAGTACATTAGCATTAACTAATGTAATAAATGAGTATCAATATGATGATATAGCCCAACATGTTGAGGATATTTCCTTTGATCGTTATGATGCTATGTTTGCAGGTATGTCAGGCTTGATGGCTGGACTTATTGATGTATTTTTTGTCGGAGTACCTGATACTGGTGCATTTACGAAAATGGCAGATAATGTAGTTGATGATCTAGTCAGGAAGGTTGCCAAGTTATCAGGATGGAATCCAAAATCTGGACAGGAAAACAATATAGCATCTGCTATAGGTTATTTTGAACGTAATTTTAAGGTTAATTATGACCATAGAAGCTCAGTAGATGTTAATGGAGCATTTCAAATGGCTACAATTAATCACCATATTAAGTCGTTAGGGCATAGTCCAGATCCTGTAGGATTATTTTTTTCAATATTAGATCAGTTTACAAATACAGCAACTTATGTAGCTGATGGGACACTCATCAGAATAGACACTACTGATAGTGATTTCCGCCTGGAGGGCAGTAATTATATTGCAAAGTTATTTTCAGGCTTTGTTAATTGGCTAGGGCATGTATTATCTGATATCGCAGGTTCATCAGGTAGTGGAGGTAATGGTGGGAGAGGTAGCGGATTACCAATTCCGTTTACGAATTTATTTCAATTTATTAACGTAGGTCAATTCCAGGTTGGGAAACACTTAAATGATTTTGCTACTATAATGGTAAAAGTATTCCAAGAAGGATATGATTTTAGACATGGTCTTGCTATGGCTGTACCAGTACTATTTAATGAATTGATGATAAGAACTTTTTATGTGATTAGAAGGCATTTCCAGTATAAGATACCTTGGCGTGAATGTTTACCTAACATGAAAGATAAAACTTTTCGATGGATGTTACTTATTAGTACGGGGACTATGTGTCTTGTTGACGGTGCTGATGCGGTTATTCGTGGTGGTGGTAATGCAGTTTTGATTTTTTTAAGAATGAATCTGATTGCATGGATTAGATTAATATATCTAGTTATTAAAGAGATTTGTATATTTGTAAAACCCATATTAAAAGCACTTTGGAAGCATGTTAAATCATGGATTAAGGATAAGGTTTTTACTGCTTTTGAAAAGAAGCAAATTGCTGCCTTTTACGATCGCATCAATAGTTATCAAGTAAAACTTGATGAAGAATTTAAGTTGTTTTATGATGAGCTTTTAGAAGAACATAAGACGAATATGCTCTATATACAGGCCGTCAGTGATGCGCAGAACTCTACAGAGGCTATTAATAGATCAGTTCTTTTAGCAAGACATTATAAGGTTGATGAGAAATCTATAATGCACAATGCTGATGATGTGCGTAAAAAGCTTTTTGGAGGATAATAAACTAAAATAGACTATAAAGATAAGATATAGATAGGATGCTTTGTACACTTAAGTATTAAGGCATCCTTTATTTTATATAGCCAACCTATTATTATCGTATTCAAAGTAGCGGTCTGTGACTCTATGGGACTAATACTGCGATAATGTTATAAAAAGCTGTGTTCCTAAGCGAAGTGCGACTTAGTTTACTATGGAGCGCGGAGGTTAGGGACACAGCTTTTTAGCTAAAATGTAGTGATGTATTCGGGCCCCATAGAGTCACAGCATCGTAAACTTGAACAGTAATAATAGGTTGACTATATATTCCTTTTCGCTGTATATTGTAATTAGATTGTAAACTTACTCATATAAATTAGTTAACCTATGCGGCAGTAAGTATTCGCTTGAGAGGAGCTTTGTATGAAGCAGTTAGGTATTTCTATAATTGGTACAGATACAGATGTAGGTAAGACGTTTGTGACCGGGTTATTGGGGGCGATGGCTGTAGACGATGGCTTTGCTGTTGGGATGGTGAAACCTGTGTCTTCTAGTGCAGTGCCTTTCCCTGAATGTGTGACGATGGATGAGGATAATTATAATATCGGTCTTGAGAGTAAAGATGCGACACATTTGATGCGCTCGGCAGGTATTCCTGAATCTCGTCGTCATGAAGTGAATCCTTATGCTATTGCCGGTGATTTTTCTCCTCGCCTTGCAGCGGAATTGGCTGGTATCGAGATTGACTATGATGGTCTTGTAGAACATACATTAGATGTAGTGAGTCGCTATGACATAACCTTTGTAGAAGGTGCTGGCGGTATCACGACCCCTCTCTATGGAGATAAAACTTTCACGGATTTTATGAAAGATATCAAATTACCAGCTATTATTGTAGCAGATGGTCGGCTTGGATCTATTAATCGTGCCGTTTTGACTTGCGAATATGCTAAATTGCATGGTATCGAGGTGAAAGCTATTATCGTAAATGATACGACAGCTGTAGACCTGTTTTTATTGAAAACAAATGTGGCAGATATGGAGCGTTACACAGGTGTTCCTGTAGTAGCTGTAGTACCGCCATACCAAGGCCCGGATATTCACAAGGTTCAACTTGGTTGGGCTCGCTCTTTTATTGATTCTAAGGAATTATGGAACACCGTTTTAGGGCTATAAAGCTTAGATCGGATAATTCGTTATTTATTAGTGGTAGAAACTTAGCATAAATTATATACATCAATTTAGCGTAGTTAGATATGCATAGTTATATAACTTACTATATATAGTAAGTTAACTTACATTAATTATAGTCATAGAGAGTTATAGGTTGTAAAACTTAGTAAGTATGAGGTGACGAAATGGCAGAAAAACAGCTTTCACAAGCAGCACAATGGGACCACGAGTTTGTATGGCATCCATTTACACAAATGCAAGATTGGCTAGCACAAGAGCCAGTGGTAATTGAACGCGGTGAGGGGGTATATCTCATCGATGAGAACGGTAAAAAGTATTACGATGGCGTATCTTCGTTGTGGGTTAATATTCATGGTCACAACCATCCTGTATTGAACCAAGCATTGAAGGATCAAATCGATAAAATTGCACATAGCACATTATTAGGTCTCGTAAGTCCTCCGTCTGCACAATTGTGTAAAGAACTTGTAGAGCTTGCTCCAAAAGGCCTCGATAAAGTATTCTTGTCCGATGATGGCAGTACAGCTATCGAAGTGGCTATTAAAATGGCATATCAATATCGTCAGCAAGTGGGCCAAACTAAGAAAACTAAGTTTATCGCCCTCAATGCAGGCTATCATGGGGATACATTAGGCACGGTATCAGTAGGTGGTATTCAATTATTTCACCAAGTATTCCATAATCTATTATTTAAACCATTAACATTGCCAAGCCCTGGTGTGTATAGAGATTTGGCAGATCGAGATAAAGCCTTTGAAGAGTCGTTGGCTGAATTGGAACGCATCCTTAACGAAGAAGGCGATGAAATCACGGCTCTCGTTATGGAACCATTGGTGCAAGCAGCAGCAGGCATGCTCGTAATGCCTCACGGCTATTTGAAACGTGTTCGTGAGTTAACAGAACAACACGATGTATTCCTCATCGTCGACGAAGTGGCTACAGGCTTTGGTCGGACTGGTAAATTCTTTGCCTGCGAGCATGAAGGCGTATCTCCAGATTTTATGACCTTATCCAAAGGCATCACTGGTGGGTACCTTCCATTAGCAGCAACATTGACTACAAAACGTGTATTCGATGCATTCCTCGGCACTTTTGAAGAAAAGAAAACCTTCTATCATGGTCATTCCTATACCGGTAATGCCTTGGCTTGTGCCGTTGCATTGGCTTCTTTGAAAGTATTTCGTGATGAAAAGGTAATTGAACAATTGCCTGCTAAAGTAGAAGCTTTCACAAAGGCTTTAGAACCTATTAAGTCATTGAAGCATGTTAAAGAGGTTCGTCAGCGAGGCCTCATCGTAGGTATTGAACTTGAAAAAAATGTGGCAACTCACGAAGCGTATCGCCCAAATGATGCGGTCGGTGCTAAGGTGGCAATCCTCGCCCGTGAGCAAGGACTTATCTGTCGTCCTATCGGTGACGTGGTTATTCTCATGCCTCCATTGGCATCCACTGTGGAACAATTAGAGGATATGGTTCGTATTGTGGGTGAAAGTATCCAACGTGCAACTGAGGAAGAGGGGATACTTGAAGATATGCGCCCAATTATTTTATAATACTAAATTAATTATTGGAAAGCTACACCTATTGTCTTTTGTTAGTAGTTTAAGGCAATGGAGTGTAGTTTTTTTGTATAGCATATCGAAATTTCGTCATATTTTAAACTATAGACTATACATTCCCAAAATTCGATGATTATTTAGCATATCTATGATACTATATATGTATAAAGGAGGTCATCGTATGGACATTTATGTAATTATGCAAGTTCTTATTTTATTTGGTGCCATCTTCCTCGGCGTTCGCCTAGGTGGTATGGGTATCGGTTACGCTGGCGGCCTTGGGGTTGTGTTGTTAAGCCTTGGTATGGGGATGTTCCCGGGACAAATTCCGTGGGATGTAATTCTGATTATCATGTCTGCTATCGCAGCCATCTGTGCCTTACAGTTAGCCGGTGGGCTTGATTATTTGGTGCGCATTGCTGAAAATATTTTGCGTAAAAATCCAAAGCACATCAACTACTTAGCACCAACTGTTACGTATTTCTTAACTATTTTAGCAGGTACTGGTCATACAGCATTCTCTATGATTCCAGTAATTGTAGAGGTGGCGAAAAGTGAAAACATTAAGCCATCTGTACCATTATCTATTGCCGTTGTAGCGAGCCAAATTGGTATCACAGCGAGTCCTGTATCGGCAGCAGTAGTTGCTATGAGTGGATTCCTTGAGCCATATGGTGTTAACTATCCTACATTGCTCGCGATTTGTATTTCCACAACATTCGTAGGGGTTATGATTACGGCATTTATCATGTCTACCTTTGCGAATAATGATTTATCTTCTGATCCAGTATATCAAGAACGTTTGGCAGCAGGTCACGTGGCGCCACCTCGTGAAAAAAACACGGATTTCCACTTAAAACCTGGTGCAAAAGCTTCTGTATTGATTTTCTTGATTGGTATCATTTGTATCGTATTCTATGCAACCGCAATTTCCAAAAATATTGGTATTATTAAACCAGTTATCTTTGGTCGAAACGATGCTATCATCGGATTTATGATGATTATTGCGGCTGCTATAACATTCTTCTGTAAGCTTGATACAGCAGAACTTGTTAATACAAGTACATTCAAATCCGGCTTATCTGCTTGTGTTTGCGTACTAGGTGTAGCATGGTTGGGCGATACCTTTGTAAAAGGTCATATTCCTGAAATTAAAGCTCTCGCTTCTAGTATGGTAACAGCATATCCGTTCTTGTTAGCGGTAGCATTCTTCTTTGCAAGTACATTGTTGTATAGCCAAGCGGCAACTACACAAGCTTTGGTACCAGCTGTAATTCTAGCTCTCGGTATTACACCAGAGAACACAGGATCGGTTTATATTATTATCGCATCCTTCGCAGCTGTATCTGCACTCTTCGTATTGCCTACATATCCAACACTTTTGGGGGCTGTACAAATGGACGATACGGGCTCTACGCGAATCGGTAAGCTTGTATTTAACCATCCGTTCTTCATTCCAGGCGTACTTGCCATCGCCATTTCTGTAGCACTCGGTTTCGTAGTGGCTCCGTTGATGCTGTAATTGGTGAAAGCTAAATAAGGTTAATACAAAATATATTTTAAAACTAAAAAGGACGTAACTATCAGTTGCGTCCTTTTTGTTATTTAAACATTAGTTGTCTATTTTCTACTTCTTGTTTTTGCACTTTTTACAAATCCCTGCGATCTCAAGGTGATGTTCTGTTACAGTAAATCCTGCATCGTTAAGTTCTTGTGGCATTTCTACGACGGGACAGGTATGGAGCGGTATCATGGCACCACAGCTCATACATACAGCATAGTGGCGATGTGTATGAGGGGTAATTTCATAATATGCCATCTCACTACCCATGAGCGTGGTACGTGTAACGATACCCTTAGTTTCTAATAGTTCAAGTGTACGGTAGATAGTAGACATCCAAGTAGTGCTACCGTCACCTAAGCGTTCTGCGATTTCAAGGGCTGTAATAGGTTTATCTGTAGTTGTTAATACAGACCAAATGGCTTCGCGCTGTTTGGTCTTTTTTATGCCTTCCGGCCAAGCTGTTGTATTCATAACTCTCTTTCGATTCTGTTTTAATACTAAAACTGTTATACACTTGTATAGTTAGATGATTTATATGGCTAACAATATATCAAATATACTATCGGATTTAGTTAGCTGTATTTTTTAATTTAACTAATTATATTATTCAACTCTAACTAGCTATATTACTCTAATTAGCTATGTTGTTTATATCTAAACATATTAATGATTGTTTTAGTTTATTTGCTAAATTGCACGCGTCGTATGATAGCTCGAATATTCTTAATGATTAATACTACTAGTAAAATACCTACCGATGTTAGAGACACGAAGCCACCAGGAGCTACGTTAAGGAAGTAGGATCCAAAGAGTCCAATGATCATAGCGAGTAAGCTAAATCCAATGGAACATAGTAAAGTCGTTCTAAATCCTTTTTCTAGTTGTAGTGCCGATGCCACAGGCAAGGCAATCATGGCACTTAGTACAAGAACGCCGACAATTTTAATGGAAATAGACACGGCGGCAGCCATTAAGATGGCAAAGATATAGTTAATAAAATCTACCTTAACACCTGCTACACGAGCGGCCTCTTCATCATAGGCGATGTAAAGAAGTGAGTTGTATAGGAAATATAAGGTGAGTACAGATAAGATTGTAAGCACAGCAATACTAATCATATCAGTTGCGTTTACCGTTAGGATGCTACCAAAAAAGAATACATTTGCGTTAGCCTTTAGTTTGCCTGAGCTAATAAGCGTAATAGCTGTACCAATACTGAGGGATAAGATTATAGTAAGAATCAAATCGAGATGATGAGAGAAGTATTTTCGCAAGAACTCGATGAGGGCACCGCAGATGGCGGTAAAGATAAATGCTCCTAGAATAGGATTTGTATTTGTTAATAGACCTAATGTAATCCCTGCAAGGGACGCATGGCTCATGGTATCGCCAATCATACTAGAGCGACGCAATACCATGAAAATACCGATACATGGGCACAATAGGGATATGCAGATAGCTACGAAGAAGGCATTTTGCATAAAATCATAATTAAACATGGTGCACCTCCTCAATTGTAGTATCATCGGCCTGAGCCTGAGCCTGAGCCTGAGCCTGAGCCTGAGCCTGAGCCTGAGCCTGAGCCTGAATTGTCACATCTGTGAAGCAGGAACAATTTTCGTGATCTACAGGGTTACGACCTGTACTATGCATGATTTCTCTAGCATATTGCTCAGGTGAGCAAAGGTGGCCGTGACCATTTGTGATATGGTAGATATTGGTAGAATTAGCAATCGCCATTTCAAGATTGTGTTCAACAGAGATTATCGTAATATGATGCTTTTGGTTTAACTCGCATAGAAGAGCGTAGATGCCTTCCTGGCTTTTTCTATCGATGCCTGTGGATGGTTCATCAAGGATGATGAGGTCAGGACTGCCGATGAGGGCACGGGCGATGGATACACGCTGTGCTTGGCCACCTGATAACTTGCTGATAAGACGGTCTTTAAATTCCGTCATATTCGTAAGCTCTAATACACGATTAACTTCGTTTTTATCTTTAATTTTTAAAAGCTTGCGATAGGAATCGAGAATTTCTTTTACCGTAATAGGGAAGCCTGCATGAGAGAAGTCATTTTTTTGAGACACATACCGAATATTATTGGTGCTTCGCTTGATAGAACCTTTTACAGGGGTAAGAAATCCTAAAATGAGGCGGAGCAAGGTACTTTTACCAGACCCATTGTCTCCTACGATGGATATATAATCACCGCTGTGAATATGTAAATTAAGGTCATTTAACACATAAGGCGGTTGACCTTGATAGGAAAAATAAAGATGTTCTATAGATAACATATGAAAACCACATTTCTGATTGACAAAATTCTAAGTAAGTTTATACTATAACTATATTACAAATGCAACTGAGTCGCAACTGCAACTAAAGAATGGAGTGTATTCTATATAGGCATAGCGATCAGGATTTTACAAAGGAGGACTACGATGATCAAGAAACTGATTTTGTTAGTTGTAGGTATTATGATGGCTGCTTTATTTGCAGGTTGTGGCAACGATACACCGAATGCACAGAAGGAGCAAGCAGGTAAAAAAATCCAAGTGGTAACAAGCTTTAATGCAATGGCTGAGTTTACAAAGGCTATTGGTGGTGACAAGGTAGAGGTATCTACTATTATACCAGATGGCGTGGAACCACATGATTTCGAGTTGAAGCCTGAAAATATGAAACAATTGGCGACAGCTCAAGTATTTGTATATAACGGTTTTGGTATGGAGCCTTGGGCAAAACAAGCTATCGAAGCAGCTAAAAATGATAAACTCGTATCTGTTGTAGCTACTGAAGGTGTTGAAGCTATTAAAAATACTGACCCAGAAGAAATTAAAGAACATGGTGCAGAAGATCCTCATGCATGGTTATCTTTGAAAAATGCTAAAATTGAAGTGAAAAATATCAAGGATGCCCTTGTAAAAGTTGATCCAGCAAACAAGGATTATTATGAAAAGAATTATACTGAATACATTGCTAAATTAGATGCAATGATTAAAAAATATGAAGAACAATTCGCTAAAGCTCCTCATAAAAACTTTGTTACAGGCCATGCAGCGTTTGCGTACCTATGCCGTGACTTTGGTTTAGAACAAAATAGTGTGGAAGATGTATTTGCTGAAGGCGAACCTAATGCAGCACAATTGGCTAAACTCATCGAATACGCTAAAGAAAACCATATTACTACTATCTTTGCAGAAGAAATGGCTAGTCCAGAAGTATCCAAAACTTTGGCACAAGAAGTAGGCGCTAAGGTAGAAACTATTTACACTATCGAAAGTAACGAAGATAATAAAACATACTTAGAACGTATGGATGAAAACCTTACAAAAATTGCAGCATCTTTGCAATAAGATAAATAAAAGAGCAGCCCCTAGTGGGCTGCTTTTTTGCGTTATAATAGGCTAAAATAATATCTTAAAAGTTAGATTATATAGTATAATATATTATCAGATTAAATAAAAAGGAGACTTGATATGGTTATCATTAATAAATTAGAGGTTGCTGATGAAAGGTCTTGACCATAATTATTATTTTGAAGGGAATCAATTAATTAAAAGTGAAAAGTTATAAGGTATAGTATTATAAATGGTTTGTTTGTGTTACGATTAGAAAAATATAGGTGTTTTGGAGGTTTTATGGAAACAAAATGGTATTCAGATATTTGGCAGCTTATGGTAGCTCCCTTTAAACGTGGTATTCCACAGATCGTAGAACATGGATCTTGTCGAAAAGGGTTCTATGCCACAGCAGCTTTGGCATTAATGTCATTCGTATTTTCAAATATTCTACCTGCTCTTGTGGGTATGATATTTGTAGATAAACTTAATGTTGCACTTACTGGTGCGACTGCTCTTTCTGGGATCGGCCTATTAGGCCTAGCGGTTGGCTTGCTATTTGCTTTTATTGGTATTGCTATTTATTCTGCTATTTTTTCTTGGGTCGCCAATAAATTTGATGCCAATACTACATATGAGTCTGTGTTAAAGATCATGTGGTATGAACAAGCTTATAATCAGATTATGGGCCTAGTATATTTCATTGGCTTTCTATTACTATCATTGCCATTTTTGTTGCTACTAGGATCTAATCCTGATTCTACAGTAGGTAGTATCGTATGGATAATTATTATTATATTCGCAACGATAGCTTTTGCAGTCTATACATTCTGGGTATGTTTAACATTGTTAAGTCGCCAAATTAATAAATCCCATTTAGCAACTTTTGGCATTTCTATTATTACGAGTTTAATTCCCATAATCGTTTTAGGTATCTTGATTGGAATGATAGCACTTGCTACTTCCAGATAATTACATAACATGAAAAATATGAAAGGGGGCTGTAACAAAACAGCTCCTTTTTTATATTTTAAAGGAATCGCAATTAGAATATGGTAAAACCACATTCTTTTATAGGCTCTTTTGTGCTATAATGATGAACGGAAAATGAAAAGGAACTATTTTTTATAGTTCCTTTTGGTGTGTTGTATGTTATAGTATTTAAACTTGAATGTTATGTATGTATATTGTGTAAAAGGTGGTGATACTTATGATGGTAGGTTTAATGCAGTTTATCTATCGTTTATTAAACCCTATTGAAGAGAATAATCCTCGTATGTATCACTTTGATATTGCCTATGGGCAACTCATAGGAATGTTGCTATTAACACTTATATGCTATCAATTTACTATTGTAGGTGAAGGCGTATATTTAGATGCTATACGTGCGTTTATACGTAATTCTTCGTTATTGGTAAGGTGGGAATCACTATCTCTTCCAGTAGGTCAACATGAAATACAACTTTTTTTGGAACAGATGGGTAGTCCTAGAGAATTTTGGAATGTAGGTCGCTTTGCATGGGTAATCGGAAAAGTCATTCTCATGGCATGTATCATTATAGTCTATGCGGTTGCTCAACAGCGTAAATTCTATGTTCGAACTGTTACAACCGGTATTTTGCATATCATGTCATTTGCTCAACTTGTTGTGGCACTGATTACTTTTACAGCAGGGATTATGCTGATTCTAACTTCGGTACCATTAATACTGCAAGCTATCATTGGCTTCTGTATGATTGTGCTATGTGTTTTAAGTACCGTATTATTGTTACAAACTATGGGACGTATTGTGGGAGCATGTATTAATGGGACCCCTTATGAAGGTTTGATTCTAATGTTGATTGCTCTTTTGGTAGTACACGTGTTTGAATGGATTTATATGTTGACTCGATAAAATACATATGATATATCTAGGACGAGAGTTGGCTCGTCCTTTTTTATTAGCTTTAAACTAAAAGGAGCATTTATGACATGGTATAAGGATATATTGCATTTATTTACCAAACTTAGCGAACAATCTTTTCAAAATATTATTAATTATGGATCTCATACAAGAGCCATTCTGAATCTAGTCGTATCTACTATTGTATTATATATAATGACCTATAGCTTACCGTTTATGGTGAAAGTTATATCTCCATTGCTTGGGATTAAACGGATTACTGGGTTAACTCACTTTGATTTAGTTAGCACTCTAGCAAGTTCTACATTCTTGATTTTTCAAATTATCATCGGTTCATTTGTCATATGGCGCTTACTTATTTTATTAGGGGGTCGTGGTACTTATAGCGGCGTGCTGCGCAATTATATATATGGCATAGCTTATACAAATGCGCTTCGCACGGTTGTATTACTATTAGTCCATATAATAGGGATTATTTTCTTCTCTCTATCCCTTCAAAAGTATGTAGGGGATATGGCATATCTTATTACGATGTTTAGCCAATATTATGCTGTCTTTATTATAGCTCAATTAATGCGACGTTATGTTGGACTAGGCATCGTTAAGACTTATATTGTTATGTTTATTGTGGCATTATTATCTATATCAGCATTGCCTCAATGGATTCGCTTTGTCCATACATTATTCAAATAATATATTGTGATAAGAATTAAAACCGCAAGATACATATCTTGCGGCTTTTTGTTCATTAACCTAGTTGAGCTTCGTAATGGTGTAATAAGAGCTCTACATTATCTTCGTCGTATTCGATTTGTTGTGACCATCTTGCAATTTGCTTTAAGGGCTGCCCCTCTAAGGCGCTAGCCATAAGTATATAGTCAGTACCATCCTTTGCATAATCTAAGATAGATTCCAAGGAATAGTCTGATAGCATATCAATTTGGCGATACAATATATATTGGTACACTTTGTTAAATAGGCTCATATCCTCTTGCTGTATATAGGTTTGTACGGATGCGGTGAGTTGGTCTAGTTTACTAGATAATGTATTAACCTGTGCAGTCCAATTTTCATCGATGGGTTCCGTTTTTTTATATAGGTCTAATAATTCTTTGAAAGACTGCTTTGTGGGATTTGGCGCATATTGGAATAAATTAGGATCTAAATCAAAGGCCAATAATTCAAATACATTCTGAAGTGTTAATCGCTCCTCAGAAGTAAATTCGTTATCGTCATCCTCAATTGTAAAGAGGAGGGAGTCTATCGTTTTATTTTGAGCTAATAACTCAACAGAGGCTTCACAAGATAAACCGACTCCACATAGCTCTAAGTCTTCAATATATTTATAAAAGCGCGGATGCATATGGCAGGTGTCGCAAAGTCCTTCTTCGCCCAATTCGAGTACAACCTTACACAGTCCATTTTCATTGAGTAAGGGGCACATAGGTTGTGTTTTGGAAAATACGAAATGACTACCTTCGTCATCAACCGTGATGGCTTGTTGTAAACTTTCACCAAGAGTACCAGTCATAGCATGATAACGTTCAGCAGTATGTTCATCTATATCGATGGTCCACAGCTGACAACATGTATTTTCGCATCGATTGGCCTTGCATTGGAATTCGTGATATATAGTGGGGTAAATTGAAATCATAGTTAGCTCACATGTAGTTACAAAAATGAATCTATGTGCATTGTATCATAGGGTGCAGGTACATGCACTAATTATATAAATAAAGATTATAAACCGTGTTGATTTAGTGTATAATTGTATATATATTGTTATGATAACTGTTTGAGATATGGAGGAACCAATGAGATCATTTTTTGTAAAAGGTAGCCTTGTATTGGCCTTGGCAGCGGCATTTGGCATGCCAAATGCAAGTGCAGCCCCTTTAGTAGCTGTAGAGCCAACTGTGGCAGTTGTTGATGGCAACCATGCGGCAATTGTAGGAGCTAATGGTTTATTAAATGCCTTTATCCAAAATCATCCCAATGCTGGAATTACGGAAATCGCCTTTGATGCGGATGGAGGTCAAATTAAGTATGATGTAGAAGGTTTTGATGAAACTGGTAAATATGAGTTAACGTATATCTATGCTACTAATCAAATCTTTGAAAAACGCGAAGGGGACTTCCATAAATCGTTAAAGAAAAAATCTTTTGATCCACGAGAAATTTTACCTCCTGCAGCAGTGGTGAACTTTGCTTATGCCCAAACAAAAGGCAAAGCTGTGAGCCTCAACGAATGGGCTGTGCGCTATGATAAAGGTAAAATCGTGTACAAAGTTAGCTTTGGTACAGAAGATAATAAAGAGGTACATGTACGTATGGATGCAATGAACGGTAAATTGCTATCTGTTAAATTTGATGACTAATATATGATTGACTAGTTATTATATCTTAATAGTGCTTAGTTATTTTATTCTGAATATAATAATTAAATACATTAATACTGTTTTTCTTAAAAAATAACTAGTATTGAAGTGTTTTTTTGTGAAAGTTTGCTCATGAATGTAAATTTTTAGATATCAATACGTGTATTTTGAAAGCCGTTTATCCCTTATATATGGGGTAAACGGCTTTTGACATGTTATTCATGGAATTTTTAAGTATAAAGTAAATCCCATAGGATTTTATAGGAATTATATATAAATTCATTCTAAACTCACTATAAAATAAGCATTTAATGGTTCTTCTACATTTTGACTTCATAGACTATCGATAGTATGTGTACCAGTCGAAAGACAAACTCAAGTATATCTGAAATTTCCAAACTATATATCTACAAGTCCATGCTAGATATATGTTTTGGAACTTACATGATGATATTGAGTTGACTGGAAATATACATGCGTAAAGTTGCATGTATATGAATTAATAAGGAGGACAATATGAAAAAATCTATTTTAAAAAGTAGTATTGCTTTAGCAGTGGCTGGCGTATTTGGTGCCACTGTAGCTGTAACAGCAGCTGAACCAGTAACTCCAATGCCTGTTACGCAAGAAACAGCGAGTACAGCGACTCCAGCACAACCAGTTACTGATCCAGTAGTTCCTACTGTAGCGGTGGCTCCAGATGTGGCTACTACTGCAGTTGCACCTAAAACTCCGGTAGCTCCTGTAGCAGAAGCTAATCAAGTAGGTACAGCAGTTCGTAATACTACACCAGTTCCAACAGCTACACAAGATGTTAAAACACCAGTAGCTCAAGAAACTGTAGTACCTAGTACAGAAAATCCTGCAGCAGCGGTCCCTTCTATTGAAACTGCATCTGTAGCTAAAGCTCCTAGTGAACCAAGAGTAGTACGCAGTGGTGATAAAAAATCTGAATCTGTAGCGAAGCATGGTAAAGAAGTTAAAAATACTAAAAAAGCTGCAGTAGATAAAGCGCCTAAAGTAAAAGTTGTGAAAGACGAAAAAAAAGCTGATAAAGAAGAGCCTACTAAAGAGGAAAAAAAAACTCTAAAAGTAGAAAATCACAACCTAGCACAACCAACCAGCAAGAAGGCGTAGTAGACCAAAATAGTATTTTCGTAGTTGGTGCTAATTATTTAATTGACCAATTCGAAAGCAAATTTGGAAACTCCAAAATTACAAATGTATCTTTCAAAACTCAAGGTAAAACTGCCATCTATGAAGTAGCTGGTTTTAATACTAGTGGTGCTCATTCTATGACTCTAGATGTGGCTACTGGTAATGTAACTGATGGTACTCCTAAAGCATATGATGCATCTATGGAAGCTAGTGCTATTGATGCCGGAACAGTAATACCTCCACATGTGGCAATTAATGCAGCTTTCGTACAGTCTGGCAAGGTAGCGACTGGTATTAATGCGTGGTCTCTTGCTAATCAAAATGGAAAATCACTATATACCATAGAGTTCCATGATGCACAAAATAAACCGATATCCGTTGTATTGGATGCTAAAACAGGGACGGTAGCAAAATAAGTTGATCTCCTATTCTATAGCGCTGTAAAGTAAACCCTTTCAAAAACGAACACTAAGCACTCAAAACTATACACACATAACATAAGTACACTTACACACACATACACAACACATAAAACACACAAAAACACACACAATAAACAACACACACACAATAAACAATTACACACAGCCCTCTGGATTGGATAGATAAACATTGACTCTCTCCTATGCCGTCTATCGTTCAGAGGGCCCCTTATGAATTGTGGTTCCCTCCGAATCATAAGATTATATACTTGGTATATATACTCTCTCTCACAATAAGAACGTAACTGCTTTACAGCACGCTGGGTATAGGAGAGCAAGAAAGCCCGTATCACATGTAGACTTCTACATGTGATACGGGCTTTCTTTATTTTACATAGGTTAAATATATTGTCGTGGTACGCGCTCTGAGAATCCACAAAAGATTTCATAAGGAATTGTAGAAGCAAGGGCTGCAATTTCTAGAGCAGAAATGCTTTCATGACCTTGAGACCCTAGAAGTACCACCTTATCGCCAGGCTTTACCGTGATTGTATCTGGAACAGAAACCATGAATTGATCCATACAAATACGACCTACTACGGGACAACGAGTGCCATGAATCAGTACGGTGCCCCGATTGGATAAACTACGAGGATAGCCATCCGCATAGCCTACAGGGATAGTAGCAATTGTCATTGGCTCAGTTGTGATATAGGTAGATCCATATCCAATGCCTTCGCCAGCAGGGATATGTTGTACATGAACAACTTCACTATGGAAAGATAAAACGGGTTTTAAGCCCAATCGATTTGGCACATCAAGGGATGGCATGATACCGTATTGAATAATACCAGGACGAGCATCTGTGAATAGACTATCTTTGACAGATAAGAGCCCTGCACTATTGGCGAGGGAGAAACGGTAATCTGCTTCTGGACGGAATGCTCGTATTTCATCTACCATGCGATGAAATTTTTGCGTTTGGCTATGGGCGTGTGATTGATCCGCCGCATCAGCATTGCTCATGTGGGAGAAGAATCCGTCTATTTCCAAATTTTCGTAGGACTCAATGCGTTTGATAAACTCAATGGCATCCTCAGGCTTGATACCGATGCGATGCATGCCTGTATCAACGGCAACAGCAACGCGAATAATCATGTCGTGATTATCGGCTACTTTATTGAGTGATTCCAAGTCGGTAGATTCACAAACGGCAGGAATCGAATTAGTGTCTGCCACAAGTTCAAAGGATTGTGGCCTTGTGAGTCCTAATAGATAAATAGGTACCATAATACCTGCATTGCGAAGTGGTACGGATTCTTCTGGAATAGCAACGGCTAAGGATTCGTAACCTTCCTCCACGGCAATACGACCCATCATAACACTGCCGTGGCCGTAGCCATTGGCCTTGATGACAGCTGTAGACGTACTCCATTCAGGTAAACTATCTTTAATTTTACGCAAATTCTCGCGAACGAGACTTGTATTTATGGTCAAATAGGTAGGTCTCATTGTATTCCTCAATTCTATATAACATTACTTTTATTTTATAACTTTTGGGGAATTACACAATACTTTTGTGAAAGTTATATACAGAAAAATGAGTTTTACTTTGAATTTTATAGGATTTATACATATATTATATACAATAATTGTGAAAGTATACTAATTAGTTGTGAAAGTATATTAATTGGTATAGGTAGTTGATATATAATAGAAGTTATTTTAGTATAAATTTATATAAATAATAGTATAATTTATATAGAAGTAGTATTACATATATTTAAAGCTATTCAATTTAGGAGGTTCTCATGAGCGAACGTGTAGTAGTGGTAAATGCAGGCAAAATGAATTATGACCATGCATTGGATTTCTCCATATTATCTAATGATGTGCAGGTCTACGAAGATAGTACGAATGCTGAGCTTATTGAACGGATTCAAGGTGCTCGTGTTGTGGTTACAAAAGAATTGCCTGTAAGTGCCGATCTGCTTTCACAATTTCCTGATACTGTAGAGCTTATCGTAGAAGCAGGTACTGGCTATAATAATATTGACCTTGACGCAGCAAAGAAAAAGGGCATTACTGTGTGCAATATTCCTGCGTATAGCACAGAGCGTGTAGCACATACGGTGATCATGATGATTCTCAATTTTGCATCCACCATGCAGCAACAAATTGGTATGCTTGTTAAAGGTGATCGCAGTAATTTCACGAAATACCTTCAAGTGAGCCATACAGAAGTGAATGGTAAAACCTTAGGTGTTGTCGGAGCTGGTCACATCGGTATGGAAGTTATCAAAGTTGCAAAAGCGCTAGGCATGAACATCTTAGTGCATACACGTACACCAAAGGCTGATGGTGATGGCATTCGTTATGTGAGCCTTGATGAACTGCTAGAAAATAGTGACTATATTTCCTTACATTGCCCACTAAATGACCAAACTAAACATCTTATTAATAAAGAAACAATCAGTAAGATGAAGTCTAATGCAGTCATTGTGAATACTGGTCGTGGACCTCTCATTAATGAAGCAGACCTTTGTGAAGCATTAGCAGCTAAACGTATCGCTGGAGCAGGTCTCGATGTACAAGAGGTAGAACCACCAGCTGAGGATAGTCCTCTCTATTCACTGGATAATGTTATCATTACTCCGCACATGGGTTGGAAAGGCCTTGAAACACGTCAACGCTTGGTAGGCATTATTCGAGATAATGTACAAGCCTTCTTTAAGGGGGAACCAATCAATGTTGTATCTTGATAAATTTTAAATAATTATATAATAGGTTCTATAACGGCATGGAAGTAATTGTCTAATTCTGTAGGCGATTCTTTCATGCCGTTTTTTGCCCACCATAACACCATTTCCACAAAGCTACCTGAAATATGATTAATAATAAAGTCATCCGGTAGATTTGTATTTGCTTTACGGTCTTGGTTGATAAAATATCCTTGTACCAACTCATTTAGATGATCCCTGAAATAGCGCAAAAAGATTTCGTTATTATCACTAGCTAGTAGCTCCAGGATTTTATTTTCATTTTGCTGTAAATGTTGTAATAAATGACCAAATACTGAGACTGGATAAATACTTTGTTGATACAGCCCATGAGCATGAGGTAAATGATTAATACTATCTTTTATATGTAAAAATAAGTCTTCGCAGAGTGCTTCTAGTAATGCTTCTTTTGTGTCGAAATGAGCATAAAAGGTTGTGCGGCCAATGTCTGCGGCACTAATGATTTCCTGAACGGTGATTTTGTCATACGCCTTATTAGATAATAATTTGTTAAAAGCTATAAATATGGCTTTACGAGTTTTTTTCTGCCTACGATCCATATTAACTCCTGTCATTCTTTTAGTACAGAATAGCGTATATGTTCCGTAATGAACATATGAGATGTTTTATATATTGTATTAAAACCATAGGTTGATACAATTAAAGTGAACAAGGTGTTCGCTATCGTAATTATTGTACTGTAAGTGTAGTCATAATTCAATTCATATTGGTAGTGAAAGTGTGATAAGGGGATTGTTGTATGGTACATCGAATACATGATATATTATCTGGTTTATATATGACGATTTTAGCGGGGCTATTTTTACTGCTTGATGGGATTCCGCATTTGATAGAAGAGTTTTGTGGACAGAGACCATTTCAAAATATATTCCCTTTTGAACCTTCCTGGATTACCGTTATTATTTGTGGTTTTCCTCTTGTATATTTGTCTATACGAAGGATTGTATATAATAAGGGGATTAGTAAAATCTCGTCAGCTTTATTGATTTCTATGGCTATGTTTGCGGCCATTGCTATTGGAGATATATTTGCGGCTGGTGAGGTTGCCTTTATTATGGCTTTAGGCGCTCTCCTTGAAGAAGCAACTACGGAGCGAGCAAAAAAGGGATTAAAAAAGTTAATTTCATTAGCACCTGTTAAGGGTCGTAAAATACAAGATAACAAAGAAATGATGGTTTCTGTAGAGTCTATACAAAGTGGTGATTATTTACGAATCCTTCCGGGCGAAACAATCCCTGTAGATGGACGCATTATTAATGGTGAAACAACGGTAGATCAATCCATTATGACAGGAGAGTCTATACCTGTTGATAAAACAATTGATGATGATGTATTTAGCGGAACGATTAACTGTTTTGGTGCCATAGATATTATAGCTACTAAAGTGGGCGAAGATAGTTCTATTCAAAAAATGATTCAACTTATTAAAAATGCGGAACAGAAACAGGCTCCGATTCAGCGTATAGCTGATATTGTTGCTAGTCGATTGGTTCCCATTGCATTGTTGATTGCTTGCATAGGCTATCTAGTAACTGGAAATATCATCGTCGGTGTTACTGTGTTGGTAGTGTTTTGTCCTTGTGCATTGGTGCTTGCTACACCTACTGCGGTTATGGCCGCTATTGGTCAAGCTACTAAACATGGCGTTATTATTAAATCTGGTGAAATTCTTGAAACTATGGGAAAAGTAGATACTATGGCATTTGATAAAACCGGTACTTTAACACGTGGCCAGTTAGCAGTTCAATCTATTTTAGCCGTTGATACAGATTATAGTGAGACCGATATTCTTCAATTAGCTGCATCTGCAGAGGCTAAGAGCGAGCATCCTATTGGCAAGGCTATCGTTTCTCATGCCATAGGGCAAGATTTAGAAATACTTGATACTACTTCATTTACGATGTCTGTAGGTAAAGGGATTATAGCCGTAATAAAAGGTCGGGAATTATATTGTGGAAATGAACGATTTCTTGAAGAGCATAATATTATTGTATGTGATTCTATTCAAAAAGCCATTAATGTATATCGAAGTGAAGGAAAGGTATCTGTCATTATTGCAGATAAAGAGCATATTATAGGTATCATTACATTATCTGATACAATGCGAAATGATGCGATAAATATGATATCTGCTATCTCAAGCTTAGATATGACAACAGTATTACTTACTGGTGATAGTAAAGCAGCCGCTACATATATTGGAAAGAAATCTGGTGTTTCCGAAATACATGCGGAGCTTTTACCAGGAGAAAAAGTAAGTATTATTGAAGCATTGCAAGGGAAACATCACAAGGTTTGTATGGTTGGCGATGGAATTAACGATGCTCCGGCTATGAAGACTGCTGATGTGAGTATTGCAATGGGGACTATTGGTAGTGATATTGCCATAGAAACAGCAGACATTGCTTTGATGAGTGATGACCTTAGTAAAATTCCTTATATTAAACGATTATCAGATGCTACGATTAAAACTATAAAATTTAGTATTGCTTTATCAATGGTCATTAATTGTATCGCTATTATTCTCTCATTGCTTGAGGTTTTGACGCCTACTACAGGTGCATTAGTGCATAATGTGGGATCTTGTTTAGTGGTCCTCATCGCTGCCCGTTTGTATGATAGAAAGTTTATTTAAATGCAATAAGAGCCGTCCCCGGTTGTATGGGGGCGGCTCTATTGATTAGGGCTATCATAGATCAAGTCTTGGTATATATATTTATATATATCAAGGGAGGTAGTTATCCTCAAACTTGATTATGATTGATGTTGTGTTTTGATGGGACTCCACCAATGGCGTCTATAGGCCTTGATGCCTTCCACCACGGTTCTTGTCGCTTTAGCTGCAATATCTTTCGTTGCAGCCGGGATGCCCTCTAGGCGATAGGGAATACCTAACTCCTTATATTTAGCAATACCCATAACGTGATAAGGTAAGCAATCAACGGCTTGTAAATTTTTCAGAGATCCTAGAAAAAAGCCTAGACGATAGTGACGATCGGCATTATCTGTAATCGTAGGGACTACTACGTGACGAACCCAAATCGGAACTTCCACGTCTGCCGTCAATCGAGCAAACCCGAGAATGGGCTCTAACGGTTTACCCGTTAACCATAAATGCTTGGCTGGATCGATTTCCTTAATGTCTAGGATGACGAGACTAGTTACACTGAGTAATTTACGGTATGCCACCTCTTGGTGGGGGTCAAAACAAATTCCACTTGTATCTAAACAGGTATGGACGTTTCTTTCACGGAAATATGTGAAAAGCTCAATAACAAAGTCGATTTGCATAAGAGCTTCCCCACCTGTGACGGTGATACCACCATTAGTATAAAATTGGCGGTTACGTTCGTACTGGTCCCATAATTCCTTTACGGTCATGAATTTAGCATTATCGCTAGTTTCATCCCATGTATCAGGATTATGGCAATAAGCACAGCGCATGGGGCATCCTTGAAGAAATACCACCATGCGCATGCCTGGACCATCAACCGTACCCATCGTTTCAACCGAATGAATACGTCCAGTCATAGGAAACCTCGATTAGATACGTTGATGGAATGTACGGGAAATAACTTCATCCTGTTGTTGTTTTGTCAATTTGTTGAAGTGCACCGCATAACCGGATACACGAATCGTCAATTGAGGGTACAATTCAGGATGTTTTTGAGCGTCTAACAATGTTTCACGAGTAAACACGTTAACGTTCAAATGATGGCCGCCTTTTTGGGAATAACCATCCAATAACTCTACCAAGTTATCAACTTGTTGGTTGCTCATGGGTATAACCTCCTTTCAACCAAGACTAACACTCGTATCGGTGCCGGTGAAAGCAATCCGATACTGTGGAAGATTTTATTTATCTTCCTCTATAGTAACATTTGGTTCACTGCATGCGAAGTTTGTATTGCTGTTAGGCAATTGAGAAGGGTCTAACTCAATATCAAAATCGCTGACGGAAACAAATGTTTCACCAGATTTACCTAATGCGTCCGGAATGATAGAGAAGGTATTAGAAATACCATCGGAGCAATCACGCCATGGCATTTTAGCTACAGATGCCAACGAGGATACAGCACCGTGAGAATCACGACCGTGCATTGGGTTCGCGCCAGGAGCGAAAGCTTCGCCAGCTTTACGGCCGTCTGGAGTAGAACCTGTAGCAGTACCATATACTACGTTGGAAGTAATTGTTAACAAGCTCATAGTAGGAACGGATTGACGATATGTAGGATGTTTACGAATCTTGTTCATAAATGTGGAAACAACCTTTGCTGCCAAGCTATCTACACGGTCATCATCGTTACCATATTTAGGGAAGTCACCTTCGATTTCGAAATCAACAGCGATGCCATTTTCGTCACGGATAGGTTTTACCTTAGCATATTTAATAGCGGATAAGGAGTCTGCTACTACGGATAAACCAGCGATACCAGTTGCAAACCAACGAGTTACCTTGCGGTCATGCAATGCCATTTCTAGTTTTTCATAAGCATATTTATCGTGCATGTAGTGAATGATGTTCAATGCATTTACATATACGCCTGCCAACCATTCCATCATGTCGTCGAATTTTTCCCATACTTCGTCAAATTCTAAGTATTCGGAAGTGATAGGGCGGTACTTAGGACCAATTTGTTTCTTCAACTTTTCGTCAACGCCACCGTTGATAGCGTAAAGCAAGCATTTAGCCAAGTTGGAACGAGCACCAAAGAATTGCATTTCTTTACCGATACGCATTGGGGATACGCAACATGCGATGGCGTAGTCATCACCAGAGTTAGGACGCATTAATTCGTCATTTTCGTATTGAATGGAAGATGTTTCAATGGATAATTTCGCACAGAAACGGCGGAAGCCGATCGGCATGCGAGGGGACCACAATACAGTGAGGTTTGGTTCTGGAGCAGGACCAAGGTTGGTCAATGTATGTAGGTAACGGAAGGACATCTTGGAAACCAATGTACGGCCGTCAGTACCCATACCACCGATGGATTCAGTGGTCCAAACAGGGTCACCTGTGAACAAATTGTTGTATTCATGGATACGTGCGAAGCGAACCATGCGCAATTTCATAATGAAATGGTCTACGAATTCTTGGATTTGTTCCTCTGTGTATGTGCCATTGCGAAGGTCTCGTTCCGCATAGATATCGAGGAATGTGGAGTTACGACCAATGGACATAGCAGCACCGTTTTGCTCTTTAATAGCACCAAGATAGCCGAAGTAAATCCATTGCATAGCTTCACGAACATCCTTAGCTGGTTTGGAAATATCATAGCCATAGGACGCTGCCATCTCTTTCAATTCTTTCAAAGAGCGGATTTGATCTTGTATTTCCTCACGGTCGCGAATGACATCTTCTAGCATGTCACCCATTGTAATGCTAAATTGTTCTTTTTTATCTTCAATGAGATAATCAACACCGTAAAGCGCGATACGACGATAGTCACCGATAATACGACCACGGCTATACGCATCTGGTAAACCAGTTACAATGTGAGCTGTACGTGCAGCTCGCATTTCTGGAGTATATACATCAAATACTCCGTCATTGTGAGTTTTGCGATGTTTCTTGAAGAAGTCCTCTGTTTGCGGATCCATTTTGAAGCCGTATTCTTCAATAGCGGATTTTGCTGTACGCAAGCCACCATATGGGAACATAGCGCGTTTTAAAGGTTTGTCAGTTTGCAAACCAACGATTGTTTCAAGTTCTTTGTCGATATATCCTGGCGCATGGGCAGTAATGTGTGTGGCCACGGAAGTATCAGCATCGAGCATGCCGCCTTTTTCACGTTCTTCTTCATAAAGCTTCATTACTTGTTCCCACAATTTTGTTGTTCGTTCTGTAGGACCAGCAAGGAAGGAATCGTCCCCTTCATAGGGGATATAGTTTCTTTGAATAAAGTCGCGTACATCAACGGCTTTATCCCACACACCTGTGTTAAAATCTTTCCATGCAGTATGTTGCATTTTGCACCTCCATAAAAGGATATAACTATAGATTTCTATGCCTATAGTGTACAATGTTTGTAGCAATTCTACAATGAATAGATGATATAGATTTTCAATACATACTATGCGATTTTGTGAAGTATCTCATAAATTTCCATAAGCTAAATTGTTTAAATACACCAGTATATATAGGCTTATATGGGATTTTGCTTTTTGCAATTTCATTTAATGTATATATAATAATATGAAATTGCATATCAATATTAATAAAGGAAATAAAAATTTTATTAAAGAGGATGAAGGCGGATTATTCAATAGTATGATTGGATAGTTTATATTTGTGTACTGTTCGGAGGTCGTTTATATCTTGTACAGAATCAGCCTGTAAGTCTTTATAAATGCACGCATATTGGAATGCCGGATATTTCAAATTTAAAGGCCCTTTCAGCTGTATTCAATGTCTCTGTGGATGAATTGCTTTCAGAAGAAGCGGTTAAACCTCGATATCCTTATGAAAGTATCGTAGAATACGATATCGATGAGATAAAACATTTCGACATTAAACTGGGTTCTGTTAATCACGTAAAAATGAGAGCTGGAGAGGGTGAGAAGATAAAGGTTCAACTGGTCAGTGATACTATTGAAAATTTGACGGAACTGGTGAAAGTAAAAATCGATGATATCAAAAGGCGTATCGATGTGGATGTAAATCGTTCCAAATCCTTATCTGAAAAGCTTGTAAAAGAACATTTGTCGATTTTTATAAATTTGCCTGAAAAATATATGGGAGATACGGAGCTAGCGACCCATTGTGAAAAACTGGAGCTATTTGATATTGATAGTGAAAAGTTTGAGCTAGACGGAGCGGCTAAAGAAATTTATATTGCCGGCGGTAACAGTCATATAGAGCTGGATAACAACTCTCCAATGGAGATATATGTAACGGATTATACGGGGCGAATTGATGTGAATCAGATATCGGCGAAATCTCGTCTGTATGTCTCTCACGAGTATGCTTTCAAAGCGGTGAAAAAAGGTATTCGCACTAAATTGCTCTTTGAAGAAGGTGGACATCTTGTAGACGATTTTTCTGTGTCTGAATCAGAAAATCAAATTGAAATTAATGGAATCAATAGTGAACTTACAATAGTCAAGTTAAGTGAATAGTTGTATTAACTACATAGACATATCTGCTACATAGTTTTCATAAAGCGTTATTACTTTTTCTAACGACTTTGTTACACATTTTGCAGGACCAATAAGGAAGAAATCGTTTCCTTCATAGGAGTAAAAAGTATGATTTAATTTATTGTAGTGTTAGGGGTATATTATGGTACTATTAGGTAGTGTTATTAAGCTATAATACATGTAGATAACATGATCTTGGTAGAATGAATCAAGATAAAAAATAATCTGGATAGAATATACGTTAATCAACGTGGATTATGAGATTGTATAGGCGAATATTGTTGAAAGGTGGATGTTAATGACAAATCGAAAGAAAGCACTTTTAGGTGCTTCTGCTACTATTGCGGTGTGGGCTACTGCATTTCCTTTCAGTAAAATAGCATTACAGTCAGTAGATTCGTTGACATTGTCTGTGGCAAGGGTCATGGGTGGCGCTTTACTTATGCTGGTAATCGGTGTTGTAAAAGGGCTACATATACCGACAACATGGCGTGAGTGGGGACTATATATTCTGTTAGGTGCTACAGGGAATTTTCTTTACCAAGTTGTTTTTAATGAAGGGTTGCGCACAATTCCAGCGGCCACATCCAGTATTATTATGGCCTTGACTCCGATGACGACGGCACTGATGGCCATGATTGTTTATAAAGATACAATACGGCCCATAGGATGGTTATTTACCATAACTGCATTTATAGGTGTAGCCATAATCATTCCTTGGAATTCAGCCCTTACAATTCCTACAGGTGCATTATGGACCTTGCTAGGAATGACACTCTTTGCGGTTTACAATATCCTTAATCGTGGACTTAGTTTAAAAGGCTATAAGCCTATCACTATCGCCATGTGGTCTATGTTTACAGGTGCCATTATGGCATTGCCATTTGCGGAACATGCTATTAAGATGATTGTGGTGGCACCGATTAGTGCAAAATTTGCCATGGCCTATTTAGCATTCCTATCTAGTGCGTTAGGCTTTGTATTCTGGAGCTTTGCTTTGGAACATGCTGAAAAGGTTTCTGATGTAACTAATTTTATGTATATCTCTCCCATAGTGGCAGCTATTGTAGCAGCCTTCTTATTGGGAGAAATACCTAATATGGGACTCTATATAGGGGCGCCTATTATACTAGGATCTTTATACCTTTTTAATCAATATAGATAATTTATTTTTGTTAGTGTCTGAATTGGTTCAGCTTGATGTAAAAAAATAAAATTAGATAAATAGGGATGTGAACCCTTATAAGATAAGAGCTATATAATAAAAGAACCTCAACCTTTTAACTGGTGAGGTTCTTTTTTGGTTTGACAGTCCTTATAAATTGTAGTAATCTAAGTACATAATTAAATCATACCTTATAGATATGTTTTAAATTTAAAATTAATTCCTACTGAATTGTAGGAAAAGAGGTGGTACAGTGATTGCTATACGAAATGTAACGAAAGAGTTTGATGTTAATAAGCAAAAGGTTACTGCATTATCTGATGTAAACTTTACCATAGAAAAAGGCGACATATTTGGCATTATTGGCTTTAGTGGAGCCGGTAAATCTACACTGTTACGCATGATTAATGCTTTAGAGGTACCTACCTCTGGTCATGTTGAAATAGATGGTGTGAATATCAATGGCTTAAGTTTTAACGAGCTCAGAAAGGTTCGTAAGCGCATCGGCATGGTGTTTCAACAGTTCAATTTATTGAATGCTAAATCTGTTTATGATAATGTGGCGATTCCATTAATTCTAAATAAAGTTTCTAAATCAGAGATTGATAACAAGGTTAAAACCTTGTTAGACTTTGTTGATTTAGGTGATAAAGCAAATGCCTATCCAGGAGAATTATCTGGTGGTCAAAAGCAGCGCGTTGGTATTGCTCGTGCGTTGGCTACAGATCCATCAATTCTGCTTTGCGATGAAGCAACAAGTGCTCTTGATCCAGATACGACAGAGTCTATTCTTCAATTATTAGAACGCGTTAATCGTGAACTAGGGGTAACAGTCGTTATCGTAACTCATGAGATAGATGTAATCCAAAAGATATGTAATCGCGTTGTAGTTATGGAACATGGGAAGCTTATCGAGAGAGGTTCTGTACTTGAGGTGTTTAGTAAACCTAAGCATGAAACAACAAAACGATTTGTTAGGACTGTTATTCCTGATGAAATCCCATCTACAGTTAAACATACCTTGGCTTGTGATAAAAGGCCTTACACAATACTTAAAATGCACTTCTTAGGAAATAATACAACTGATAATGTGCTATATCATATTAATAAAACCTTTGATTTAGAAACGAGTGTGTTGTTTGCTACGGTAACAGAGTTAGAGCATACGGTACTTGGTATTTTCATTGTTCAGTTTATTGGTGATGATTTGGAAGTGGGCAAGGTAAAAGAGTATCTTGTGACACAAGGCATCGAATGGCAGGAGGTGACACTATAATGGACTTCTTTATGCAAGAACTTGGAGTTCCGGGTTCGCAGTTAGTACTAGCTGCAGAACAGACATTATATATGGTGTTCCTGTCTTTATTCATTGGTACAATACTAGGGTTAATTATTGCAGTTACACTGGTGGTAACAAATCCTAATGGGATTGTTAAAAATAGTGTTGTTTATACCATTACAAATACAATTGTTAATATCGTGCGTTCCGTACCATTTATCATCTTGATGGTGTTTATCTTACCGTTGACTAAGATGATTGTTGGTACTCGGGTTGGTACAACGGCGGCTATCGTACCGCTTGTTATATTCATTGCGCCGTATCTGGCTCGACTCTTTGAAAACTCTATTTTAGAGGTTAATAAAGGCATTATCGAGGCTGCGCAATCGATGGGGGCTTCTCATTTTGAAGTGATTTGGCATTTCCTTTTACCAGAGGCAAAGGGCTCACTTATTCTATCTATTACGACCGGTACCATAGGTCTGATCGGTGCTACTGCTATGGCTGGTGCTATTGGTGCAGGTGGTGTAGGCGATTTGGCTCTCACCTATGGTTATGAGCGGTTGAACTTCCCATTGATGTTATTTACCGTTGTTATTTTAATTATTTTTGTTCAAATTATTCAAACAATAGGTAACTACTTTGCACGTCGTGCACGTCGTTCCTAATTTGATGAAATAGATTTTGGTTATATTGATTGTGAAAGTATAGGAGAATGTACTATGAAATTTAAAAAACTTCTTGCCCTTGGCGCGGCATTAGTATTTAGCGTAGCTTTTATCGCAGGCTGCGGTTCCAATAATAGCGATAATGGTGCTAAAAAGGAATTATCCTATAGTAAGTCTCAAGGCCCTTACTCTGAACTATTTGAAAAAGGTGTAAAACCAATTTTGGAAAAACAAGGCTATACCTTTAAAGGTGTAGATATGTCTGATTTGGTACAAGCGGACCAAGTGTTGAGCGATGGTGAAGTAGATTTCAACGTTGAACAACATACAGCATACATGAAAAACTTCAACGAAAAACAAAATGGTCATCTTGTAGCGTTGACTCCAATTCCAACGGTGCCAGCAGGTATCTTTAGCGGTTCTAAAACCTCTTTAGACCAAGTGGCAGATGGTGATACTATTGCAGTACCAAATGATGCATCTAACATGGCTCGTGCCTATGCATTGTTGCAAAAAATCGGTTGGATTAAACTTGATCCTAACAAAGATTTAGCAACAGTAACACAAGCTGATATCATTGAAAATCCTAAACATCTTAAATTTACTGAAATGAAATCTCTTACAATTCCTTCTGTACGTACTGATTTCGACTATATTGTTATTACCGGTGCTATCATTTATAATGCAAAAATTGATCCAAAATCAGCGTTGGCTAACGAAGATGTATTGCCACAATGGTTGTTACAACTCGTAGTTAATGAGAAAAACAAAGATGCACAATGGGCAAAAGACCTTGTAGCCGCATACCACTCTCAAGAATTCAAAGACTACATGGAAAAAAATAATAACGGTTTATGGTTTGTACCAAAAGGTGAATAATTGATAGAAAAACGTACTATACATGTGCACAAATAAAATAACCGCTGATAAGTTACTACTTGTCAGCGGTTATTTTGCCGTTTACAGAATAATCTCAGGAGATTTCCATGTGTAAGATTGATAAAATTATTATTCTATACTGTCATTCCTACAGCATAGTTTTCATATAGTTTCTTATAGTATCCGTTAAGTGTCATGAGTTCATCATGTGTCCCTTGTTCTACAATGGTGCCGTTTTCTACCACTAGTAGGAAGTCCGCATTTTTTATTGTAGACAAGCGATGGGCGATTACGATACTGGTTCGACCTTTGAGAAGTGTGTTCATCGCTTTTTGAACCTCTACTTCGGTACGGGTATCTACGTTAGCCGTTGCTTCGTCAAGGATGAGAATGCTAGGATCAGCTAAGAAGGCCCGAGCGATGGTAATTAATTGGCGTTGACCTTGGGAGAGATCATCACCACCTCGGTTGAGCATCGTATCATATCCATTGGGTAATGTACGGATAAAGTGATCTGCCATGGCAAGCCTTGCGACATACTCGATTTCTTCACGTGTAGCATTTGGCTTGCCGTAGCCAATGTTATCGGCGATAGTACCCGTGAAAATCCAAGCGTCTTGCAATACCATTCCTACCGTATTATGTAAGCTTTCACGAGATAAATCCCGAATATCCACACCGTCAATGGTGATGCGACCATTTTTAATGTCATAGAAGCGCATGATGAGATTCACTAATGTGGATTTGCCAGCTCCGGTAGGCCCTACGATGGCTACCATAGAGCCAGCTGGAATGTGAATATTAATATCCTTCATAAACACATTGGACGGTGTATAACCAAAATCAACATGCTCAAAATCAATTGTCCCCGTATGAGCTTGATTACTTGGTTGATTGGCCGTCATAGATGTGTTAGTACTAATAGCGTCTCTATCAGTTTTTGATGAGCTGTTGGATAATGTCAATTTTCCATCATCAATTTCAGATGGGGCATCAATTACCTCGTAAATACGGCCTAAGGCGGCAGCGGTTTCTTGGAATTTTGTCATAATATAGGAACTACGAGATAGGGGATCGGATACCTGACCTACATAGAGGAAGAATGCCTGAATATCCCCAATGGAAATGGACCCACGTAATACCATGAGACCGCCTTGAATAGCGACGAGGCAATAGGTAAATTGATTTAAAAATTTTACGAGAGGCTCTACAAGCTGACTGGTGAAAGCAGCACTTCGCATACTTTTAAATAGATTGTCATTCAGTATATTTACTTGGCGAGTTGTAGTCTCTTCTAGACCAAAGGTTTGAATAATTGGCTTGCCTACAACGATTTCTTCTATGCCACTGTTGAAAGCTCCTAATGCATTCTGATTTCTAAGATACACGAGGCGGGCTCGTTTAGATAGCCACGTTAAGCATACGATACCAATCAGTATGATGACGATGATGGATGTTCCCAAAATTGGACTGATCCAGAGCATCATTGCAGTGGCGCCGATGATTCCGATAATGGCGGACACGAGACCGGGCACACCTTCACCTATCGTTTCAGCAACGGCATCCAAATCAGAGGTTAGACGGCTTAGAAGATCACCACGTTGGTGATCGTGAAAGTATTCGATAGGCAATGAGTATAAGTGAGTACTCATGCGTGTACGCAAGGCGAGCACTGTTTTTGATCCAATGGAGGCCATCATGTATTCGCCGAAGTATGTGAATAAAGCATGACCTCCATAGATGGCAATAAGCCAGAGGATGATTGTATCAATAGAGGCGAATATGGTATTAATGTCTTGGTTTGTTTGTAATCCACTGATAATAGCATCTACGACCTTGCCAAGTAATACTGGAGCTGATACCTCAAACATAGCTGCTGTGATAAGGGCTAAGATGAGTAGTGCTAGCCAACCCCATTGGCTTTTAGAATCGATCAGGAAACGACGTAATGGGCTCATGCTGTCAACTCCTGAGATGCTAAAATTTGTTTATATACGGTAGAGTTTTCAGCTAACTCATCATGAGTGCCATACCCTGCCACTTGACCTCTGTTGATGATTAAGATGTGGTCTGCCTTTTTGGCAGCACTTACTTTTTGCTCTACAGAGATGAGAGCGGGGCGATTGTCCTTTTGCAATTCCTCATGTAATACGGTGCGAACGGCACGCTCTGTGGTGCCGTCGAGAGCAGAGAAACTATCATCGAATATAAATAAATCAGGTTTGCGCACGAGCGCTCTAGCCATGGCAAGACGTTGGCGTTGACCTCCAGATAGATTAGTACCACCTTGGGAGACGATATATTGGTAACCACCTTCAAGGCGACTAATAAATTCATCCGCCTTAGATAATTGGCATGCATTTTCTATATCTTGAACTGAAATATCTTGGCTTGGTGCAGCACCGTAACGGATGTTCATTTCTACAGTCCCTGTAAATAAGTAGGCTTTTTGTGGGACATAACCGATGCGTGAGCGTAAGTCATCTACATTCCATTCATAGATGGATTTGCCTTTGAAGAGAATGTCTCCAGACTCAATGGAGAATAGGCGAGGGATTAGGTTTGTAATCGTACTTTTACCAGAACCAATGTCACCCATAATAGCCAATGTTTCACCGTGATGAACGGTAAAGGAAATATTTTCTAAAGCCGGCGATTCTGCATTATCGTAACGGAACGTAACATTGCGAAATTCCAGAAGTGGAGTATCATCGTTTGCCGATGCCGATGCCGATGCCAAATCTATAAAATTTTTACTATCTTTTTGGTTAACTATATAATAGGTGTCTAAATTTGTATTTTTATTATATGGTTCAGGGAATGTATCAGAGTTTTCGTGTTCCAATAATTCTCGAATACGGGTGTAACATACGATAGCTTCGGGTATATCTATGATGACGAAAATAGCCATGAGCATGCTTAAGAGAATAAGATTAGCGTACTCAATAACAGCCATAATGTCACCTATTTGTAGGGAGCCTATGCTTACGTTATAGCCTCCGAGCCAAAGGATAGCAACGGTACTCATGTTAAAGAGAATTAATATAGTCGGTAAACCAATAGCAAAGGTTTGGCGTAATCTTTTATTAAGTTGAGCTGTTTCTGTAAAAATTTCTATTTCTTTAGTATTTTCGTAATGTCTTCTATTGAAAGCTCGTATAACAGGCATGCCCACAATATGATCACGTACCATATCGGTAATAGTATCTAGTTTTAGTTGTAATGCTTTAATAATAGGTAAGGCGCGACTTTCAATAAAGATTATGGTTAGTATCATGAACGCCATAACAGCGAGGATGACGAGACCTAGTTGCCAGCTCTTATAGAAGGTTAGTCCTAGACCAATACATATCATGAGAGGCATAGGGAGAATCATATTTAAACCTTCTCCTAGAACTGATTGAATTTTCTCAACGTCTCGGCTGGTCCGCATGAGTATGGTGCCTGTACCAAAGTGTGTAAAGTCGCGTAGTGAAAAGGCTTGTATAGCTTTCACTAAATTGTCGCGCAATATTTTGCCTATAGAGGCTGAAATATGAGCGCTCATAGCAACACCTAGGATGGCAGACGATACTGTTAATAATGCAACGATAAGCATCGTTGCACTAGAGTTAGTAATCATCTCTAAATCACCATGGAGGACACCGTCATTGATGATGGTAGCCGTTAAGGTTGGTATATATAAAGTGCCTGCTACATTGAGTAACGAAAGAAGTGACACTATGATAATAGAAAACCATAAAGGTTTTATATAATTAGAAATTAGCTTCATTTCAATCCTTTCGACATATCTTTCGATATATTAGTAATTTTCGATGTTTATATTATATTGTATAAAACCAAAAATATCTAGTAAAAACTATTACTAAAAGTTTAGTATCAATCAATAAGTATTATGACGAATATTATATTTTCACTAAAAATATTCTGCTATACTGTATTTGCAATTTTGTAGTTTTATTTTTAGTAAGGAGTGTTCCTAATGAAGTTGAATTGGAAATTATTCGCACCGCTTGTAGTAGCTATTCTTGTATGGCTCATCGGTGCGCCTGAAGGCCTTAGTCCAAATTCTTGGATTTATGTAAGTATTTTTGCAGGCCTCGTGGTGGGGTTGATTTTAGAACCAATGCCACCAGCTTTTATCGGTATCATTGCTGTTACCGTATCTATGTTATTTAAGGTTGGTCCAGCACCTATTGTGGATAAAGCAACTGGTGTAGCAAAGGCTATTACGGATGCTCAAGCTATCAGCTGGGGGCTTAGCGGTTTCTCTAATGCCATCGTGTGGTTGATATTCGCAGCATTTATGATCGGTATCGGTTATGAAAATTCTGGCCTTGGCCGACGTATTGCATTGTTCCTCGTAGCCAAGCTTGGAAAGTCCTCTTTAGGCCTTGGTTATGCCATTGCTATTACTGACCTTGTGTTGGCTCCATTTATTCCAAGTAATGCGGCTCGTTCTGGTGGTACGATTTATCCAATCGTATCCAGTATTTGTCCGATGTTCGATTCTTATCCAGATAAGAATCCTCGTAAAATTGGTTCTTATTTAAATTGGGTAGCATTGGCAACAACTTGTGTATCTAGTTCTATTTTCTTGACTGGTGCGGCGCCAAATCCATTGGCTCTTGAATTGTCTGCTAAGTCGGGTATCGTAGCTGCCAACTGGGGTACATGGTTCTTAGCATTCTTGCCAGTAGGTATTATTCTATTTATCATTACACCATTGTTGACGTATGTATTCTGCAAACCGGAGGTAAAAGGTTCCCCTGAAATTGCAGCATGGGCAAAGGATGAATATAAGAAATTAGGCTCCATGACACGCAGTGAAATCTTCATGGCCTTGATTTCTGTATTGGCTCTCGTATTGTGGATTGGTGCTTCTACATTTAAAATCAACCCAACTACAACGGCTTTAATTGTTATTATCTTGATGATTTTTACTAAGATTATGACTTGGCAAGATTTCCTTGCTAACAAACCAGCATGGAATGTTTTGACTTGGTTTGCCACACTTGTGCCGATGGCTTCTGGGCTTAAGAATGTAGGCTTCTTGGAATGGCTTGCTAAATCTGCAGGTGGTTCTTTAGTTTCTTTAGATCCAACAATGGCTGTTCTTGGCTTGTTATTAGCATTTTGCTTACTTCGTTACTTCTTTGCTTCTGGCACCGCTTATGTAACAGCTATGGTAGGTTTGTTTGCTACTTTAATTCTTCAGATTCCTGGTGTTGATCCAGCTCAAGTTATGTTGATTCTTTTAGTACCAATGGGAATTATGGGGATTCTTACCCCTTATGGTACTGGTCATAGCCCAATTTGGTTTGCTAGTGGCTATAATAAAGGCCCTGAATTTTGGAAACTAGGTGCTATCTTTGGGATTATCTACCTTGCTATATTCATTGTGGTGGGTATTCCATGGATTCAGTTCGTAATGCCACTTTTAGGATAGCTTTCCGCCGCCATATGTCTCTCTGCGCTCCATTCGCTGCAAGTCGCTGGACAGACATATGGCGGCTTTTTTATCCTGAAATGGCAATACTCACTTTGGGAAAAGCAAGTCGAGCTTACAGAACACTACGAGGGGCTTTCTTTATATCCGAAAATGGCATAACTCACTTCGAGGGGCAAGTCGCTTAGTAGATACAACGCGGCTTTTTTATTTTAAAATGGCAATATTCGACAAATCTAAGAAAATAAATATAATATAATATTGATATGATAGTAAATATCTTTTTTTGGGTTTTCTGATGGAGGTGGTTTATTATTATGTCTGCTACAGAGCGTGTTGTACAGTCGATTTTATATGAGCTAGGCTGTGTTTTGATTGGCTGTTTGGTGATGCAGTTTGTTCCGCATGAGGGGCAGCCTTTGGTCTTGATGGTTATTTTTTCCTTACTGGCTATGGTTTGGAATTTTGTGTTTAACTGGATATTTGATAAACTAGTACCAGGTGACCGATTAGCGCGAGGGCCTGTAATCCGCACAATTCATGCAGTGTTGTTTGAAGGTTTGTTTATGCTTGCCACAGTGCCTATTATTATGTACATGATGCATATGAGCTTTTGGATGGCCTTTGCTACAGATATAACGATGACATTAGTCATATTAGGTTATACTTATATTTATAATTGGGTATATGATCGAGCACGTCTATATTTTGTAGAGGCTTAATTTTAAATGTGAGGTAGGTACCTCTTGTAAAATCTATATCGTATAGTAGGAGGTTCTTATGTCTACAAAATCTATTACGGGCACAGGTCTCTTGTTGGCCGTTGCCTTATTGGCGCAAAGCTTGCGCCTTATGTTTCCATTTATTCCAAACCAAGTGAGCATGTTCCTCATTGGTTCCATTACGTCCGCAACCTTTGTACTTGCCACATGGCGCTATGGATGGAAGAATGGTCTCGTTATCGCTTGGATTGCTCCGGTAGTAGCGCATTTACAAGGCATGTTGCCGTTGCCGCCGTTCATTTTGATTACGGCCCTAGGAACGACAGCGTATGTATTCGTAGCCCACTGGTTAGAACATAAACCAAAGGCATTGCTTATCATTGTGGCTGCTTTGGTAAAAGCCGGCGTACTCTTTGGAGGGTATTCCTTGTTCTTCTCCTTGTTCCAATTTCCACCAAAGATTGTAAATACCATGCTTTTCGTATCTAGTTGGCCGCAATTGGTAACTTCGTCATTAGGTATAATTTTGGCATTACTTATTACTAAACGCACTAAAAATTAGGTCAACTTAACTTAGAGTTATGACAACCCATTCAAAATATATATGACCTTTTAAGGGCACTCAAGACCTATGAGTGCCCATTTTTGTTGACCGTAATCATTGTCTACTTTTATAATTAATATATTGTATACAAATATGAGGAGTTGATAGGAATGAAATTTAATACAAAATGTGTTCACGGCAGTGGCAAACCAGATAGCACTGGTGCAATTTCCCCTGCAATCTATATGTCTAGTACATTTTCCCATCCAAAGTTGGGGGATACAACAGGTTATCAATATTCGCGCGAGTCTAATCCAACGCGTGACCGATTGGAACAATTGATAGCTGGCCTTGAAGAAGGCACAGATGCATTGGCATTTTCCTCCGGTATGGCAGCTGTGGACGCAGTATTCCATCTATTCTCCTCTGGGGATCATATCATCTTGGGTGATGACTTGTACGGTGGCTCTATCCGCATGTTCACGAATATTTACGAGCAAAATGGTATCGAGTTTACGTATGTAGGCACTTCTGATCTTGACGCGGTGAAAGCGGCTTTTAAACCGAATACAAAGGCTGTATATATTGAAACACCGACAAATCCTATGATGGAGATAACCGATATTCGTGCACTTTGTGCATTGACTCACGAACGCAATGCGCTAGTAATCATCGACAATACCTTCTTGAGCCCATACTTCCAAAAACCATTGACCTTGGGTGCCGATATTGTTGTTCATAGTGGTACAAAATTCATCGGTGGTCATCACGATGTAATTTCTGGTTTTACTATTGTAAAAGACGAAGAAATCGCTGCAAAATTGCGTTTAACATATAAAACCGTAGGTGCATGTTTATCTGCTATGGATAGCTGGCTCGTTATTCGCGGTGTAAAAACATTGGCTCTACGCATGGAGCAACATCAAAAGAATGCCATTGCTCTTGCTGAATGGCTAAAAAAACAACCAAAAGTAACTAAAGTTTTGTTCCCAGGCCTTCCAGAACATCCTGGTTATGAAATCAATAAAGCCCAAACAACAGGCTTTGGAGGCATGCTATCCTTTGAAGTAGACAGCGAAGAAACGGCTAAACAAGTATTAGAAGGTATTAAGCTTATTCAATTCGCTGAAAGTCTTGGTGGTACAGAATCCTTGTTGACATACCCTGTAACGCAAACACATCCAGATTTAAAACCGGAAGATGCAGAACGTAAAGGTATTACACGTCGTTTGTTGCGTTTATCTGTAGGGATTGAAGATACAGAAGACTTGATTGCAGACTTGGAACAAGCTTTTAATAAATAAAGGAGTTCCTATGGGACAATATAACTTTGATCAAATTTTAGATAGAACGCACACGAAATCTTTAAAATATGATTTTGCTGTAAAACGAGGCAAACCTGCGGATGTGTTGCCATTCTGGGTAGCGGATATGGATTTTGAAATTCCCCCTGAATTGAAGCAAATTTTATTAGACCGCGTAAACCATGGTGTGTTCGGATATACCGAGTCCGACGACGAATACTTTGATGTGTTACAAAATTGGTTTAGCACTCGTTTTAACTGGATTCCAGAACAAAAATGGCTTGTTAAAACGCCTGGGATTGTATTTGCTTTGGCGATGGCGGTGCGAGCTTTCACCAAGGAGGGTGAAGGTGTGCTCATCAACCAACCAGTGTACTACCCATTTAGCATGGTTATTGATGACAACAATCGGCATCTTATCAATGTGCCGCTCATCAAAGGCGAAGAGAGATATACTATCGACTTTGAAGGCATTGAGCGAGCTATCGTTGAGGAAAATGTTACATTATTCCTCTTGTGTAACCCCCATAATCCGGTAGGACGCGTGTGGACTGAGGACGAGTTGAAACGCCTCGGCGATATTTGTATTAAACATAATGTGCTCATTGTGAGCGATGAAATCCATGCAGATTTTGTATGGAAAGGGCATACGCATAAGGTCTTTGCCGCTCTTGGTGAAAGCTATGCAGAACACTGTATTGTATGTACAGCACCTAGTAAGACCTTCAACATTGCAGGCTTACAAGTAAGTAATATTTTCATTCCTAATGATTCCTTACGCCGCCGTTTTATCAAAGAAATCGATCGTGCTGGTTATAGCCAATTGAACACGATGGGGATTGTGGGCTGTGAAGGGGCCTACAAAGTAGGGGCTCCTTGGCTTGATGAATTGAAAGAATATATTCAAGACAATATTCAATTTACCATCGACTATATAGCAAAATATATGCCAAAAATCCATGTGTATCGGCCTGAAGGGACATATCTCATGTGGCTAGATTGTTCTCAATTGCCGCTGAGCCCTAAAGAGCGAGATGAATGGATCGTTAATGATGCCAAGTTATGGCTCGATACGGGTTCTATGTTTGGCATCGATGGGGAGGACTTTGAACGCATTAATGTTGCTTGTCCTCGTAAAATATTAGAAGAAGGGCTCGAATCTTGGCGCCGTGCCTATGAGGCTAAGGGCTTTTAATTAGATTAGGTTATCAAATTGTAGAATATGTAGAGGTGACATTATGCCTATTAAAGTAATAAAAAATTTACCGGCCATAACGAAATTAGCTCAAGAGAATATTTTCGTTATGGATACTGAGCGGGCGGAAAATCAACAGATCCGACCTTTGCAAATTTTGCTAGTCAATTTGATGCCTACTAAAGAAGTGACGGAGACGCAAATTTTGCGTGCTCTCAGTAATAGCCCATTGCAAGTTAATTTAACATTGTTGCATACCGCATCTCGTAAGGCTAAAAATACAGATGAACAATATTTAGAAACTTTCTATCGTACTTTTGATGAGGTAAAAGACCAGTTCTTTGACGGTATGATTATTACCGGTGCTCCTGTTGAGTTAATGCCTTTTGAAGAGGTAGACTATTGGTCTGAACTCGTAGAAATCATGAACTGGGGCGAAGAACATGTATATTCGACCTTCTATATCTGTTGGGGGGCTCAAGCTGGTTTATATCATCACTTTGGTATTAACAAATCTATTATGGATGAGAAATTATTCGGTGTTTATGAACACGATATTTATAATGATCGACCAGTGCTCATGCGTGGATTTGATGAAAAGTTTTGGATGCCACATTCTCGTCACACTACAGTTTCTTTGCAACAAATTAAGGAAAATCGTGACTTGGAACTTTTGGCTGGGTCTGAACCAACAGGTGCTGCTATCGTTCGTAGTTTAGATAATAAGCATATCTTTGTATTTGGTCATGCCGAATACGATTGGGACACACTTAACCGTGAGTACGTGCGGGATATCAAAAAAGGTATGGATATTGCAGTTCCTGAAAACTACTTCCCGGATAATGATCCAAAACAACGTCCCATCGTGCGCTGGCGCTCTGTAAGTACACTATTATTTACAAACTGGTTGAACTACTATGTATACCAAGAAACACCGTACATCATTGAACAAATCCAAAAAATGAAATTTGAACGGGATAAAAATTTAGGCGCTTACATCTAAATGTAAGTACTTATTTCTAATCTATTGATAGTAATATGTACCCCTAATTACTTCTAACATTTCTCAAGGGAACTAGTTCTTTGGAAGTAATTAGGGGATTTTTATTTTTCATAAAATGATTTAGTTCGCATTAGAGTCTTTGGTAAAAGTTTTTATCGTCCTTTGCTTACCATAGTTTAAAGTTATGGAGAAGACCATATAAAAAATAGTAGACATATTTTTTAAAACATAGTACTATACTAGGCATAAAGAATGAACTCAATTCACAGTTAATATAAAGGAGTTGTTATAATGAGCAAACAATACAGATTTGAAACATTACAATTACATGCTGGTCATACCGTTGATCCAACAGGTTCTCGTGCAGTACCTATTTACCAAACTACATCTTTCGTATTTAAAGATGCAGAAGAAGCAGCAGGCCGTTTTGCATTGACTAATCCTGGTGGTATTTACTCTCGCCTTGGCAATCCTACTACAGATGTATTGGATGCTCGTGTGGCAGAACTTGAAGGCGGTGCAGCTGGTATCGCAGTAGCATCTGGTTCTGCAGCGGTTACGTACTCTATTTTAAATGTAGCAGATGCTGGTGATAATATTGTTGCTGCATCCACATTGTATGGTGGTACTTATAATTTGTTTACTGCTACATTGCCTCGTTTGGGGATTCAAACTAAATTCGTAAATCCGGATCATTTGGAAGAATTTGAAGCAGCTATCGATGAAAAGACTAAAGCCGTTTATATCGAATCTATTGGTAACCCTGGTATTAATCTTATCGATGTACAAGCCATAGCTGATATTGCACATAAACACAATATCATCTTGATTGTAGACAATACATTTGCATCTCCATACTTATTCCGTCCATTAGAACATGGTGCTGACGTAGTTGTACACTCTGCTACTAAATACCTTGGTGGTCACGGTACAACATTGGCTGGCGTAGTTGTAGAATCTGGTAAATTCGACTATAAAGGTTCTGGTAAATACCCTGGCTTCTCCGAAGGTGACGAACACTACAATGGATTAGTATTTGGTAATTTGCCAATCCCATTCACTGTAAAAATTCGTGCTCAATTACTTCGTGATACTGGTGCATGCATTACTCCACTTGCAGCATGGCAAATCTTGCAAGGTATTGAAACATTGTCCTTGCGCGTAGAACGTCACGTAGAAAATGCTCGTAAAGTAGTAGATTTCTTGAGCAAACATCCTAAAGTAGCATGGGTAAGCTATCCAGAATTAGAAGACAGCAAATACAAAGCATTAGCTGATAAATACTTCCCTAAAGGTGTTGGTGCAGTATTCACATTTGGCGTAAAAGGTGGTAAAGAAGCAGGTATTAAACTTGTTGACTCCTTGGAAATCTTCTCCAACCTTGCCAATGTAGCAGATGCTAAATCTCTTGTTATCCATCCTGCATCCACAACACATGCACAACTTAACGAAGAACAACAAAAATCTGCTGGCGTAACACCAGATATGATCCGTGTATCTATCGGTCTTGAAAATATAGATGATATCATCGAAGACTTAGCACAAGCTTTAGATAAAGCATAGTTTTCGTACCTCTTGTTTGGAAAACTATAGATCAAACCTTCAAAACTTACAAATGACATCCTTAAGCTGAACTTTGCTTAAGAAATAGAACACATAACTATCAAACCTATAAAACTTATACAAAAGGCCTCCCGCTGGGAGGCTTTTTTGTTATTAGTGTGTGTTGTCTTTATAAGAATGAAATGTTGTGTAGGTGTAATACAACCTTGATAGAATGGGCATAAAAAGACCTTGGATTTAATGATCCAAGGCCTTTAAGGGAGTATAGTGTGTGTAACGTTTGGTCTGTGGTGTGTGAGCACAGACCGTTTTCCTATTGTGTGAGATAGGATTTAGGGAGTCCGTGGTTAGTGTTACGGACTCTCTGAGAGTGTGTTAGAGAGTGTATCTAAAGGATACAGTGTGTATAGTATGTGTGTTATATGTGTAGTGTGTCATCTAAGTGGGTTAGGATAGGGTTTCACTTGATGATAAAATCTTAGTATTTTGTGTTTTTAACTTTAGCGCTAATAACTTTGCCGGATGTAGCGTCTACTTTTACTTCCGCATTTTTACCGCCGCCAGTTGTCATATCAAATTCATATACAACTCTGCCGTTTTCACGTTCAACAGTCCAATCCATAGTTTGGAAATCAGAACCAACTTTTTCCATAGCTTTTGTTTCAGCTACTTCAGGAATGATGATGTTTTGAACGTTAATTGTTTTAGAAGCTTTGGAGTAACCTTTTACTTCTTTGCCAACGATTTGACCAGATGCTTCGTCTACTTTAATTTCTACTTCGCGGTTGCCATAATAACCTTCTACTTCATAGTAAGGATTGTGTTTTGCATCATAGGAAATAGATTTTACAGTAGCGCCAGGGAATTGTTGTTGGAATACTGTAACAGCGCCCATGTAATCAACAGAATAGTTTGCTTGTGCGGATGGAGCAACGCTACCAACACCGTTCCAGTTGCTATGGTTGTTGTAACCATGGTTGCTAGCTGCACCAACTACACCTGCTAATAATACTGTACTAACGCCAAATGCACATAGTACTTTGGATACTTTCTTAACATTTTTCATAAGCAATGCCTCCTGATAGCAAATTATAATTTTCGTTTAGTTACGATTTTGTGAAAGTAGATTTTACTCAATCTACTTATATATAATTTAATCTTGTTATATGAAAATAAGGTGAAATTAGATGATTTTTGTATGAAGATGAGTATATCTTTTAGTTATTATGAACTATTGATAATAACTATTAGCTATAGTCAAAATTAAAAAGTACTAAAAACATAGTATATATAGTATTAGACTATATAGTAAACTAAAAGTCAACTATTATAGTTGACAATTAAAAATACAAGTGCTTTAATTTAGATAGTTAGTAGTTTGTTTCCGTGTTATCTTGGACTTTTATTCTCCATTGATAGCACAAATTCCTGCTTAGGTCTGTTATGAATGGAGGTATACCATGAGCTCTACTGTATCAAAACAAACTCGCATTACCACCCGTCAGTTAACGATGACAGCACTCTTTGTGGCGCTAATCGCGGTTGGTGCTTTCATACGGGTCCCATTACCGAATTGTCCGTTTACATTGCAAATCTTATTTACTACATTAGCGGGCATTGTTTTAGGTAGTCGTTTAGGTGCCGCTAGTGTTGGCATTTATATTGTACTAGGCCTTGTTGGGGTTCCTATTTTTACATCTGGTGGTGGTCCTAGTTATATTTTGCAACCTACCTTTGGTTATTTAATTGGCTTTATGGTTGGTGCGTATGCAGTAGGACGCATTGCAGAGACAATGGATACACTATCGTTTAAACGTTTGCTAGCCGGATCTATATTAAATCTATTTATTGTATATGGTCTTGGCATGGTGTACCTATACTTTATTATGAATCTGTATTTAGGTAAGCCGATTGGTGTGGAAGCTGTCATTATTACATGCTTCCTAATCCCAGTTGGCCCAGATATTTTCTTGTGCGCTGTAGCAGCATCTCTTGGCAAGAGAATTATTAAAGAATTACAGCACTAATAGAATGTTTTAATAACTATTTTTTAATAACTATTATAATTAGAATAACTAGAAAAAAAATATAATAAATATAATAACTATAATAACTATTATAACTATTATAAGGAATTAATCTGTTGTAGATTCATATAGATATTGAATTATGAAATATACGTTATTTTATTCAACAGAATCATTCCTATTAAAAACGAGGCGTTAAGCCTCGTTTTTTATGTAATTCTTAAGGGTATACATAGCCTAATATAGGTTCTGCAGATTTGATTTTTGTAATCTCTACATATGGTTGTTTACGACCGTGGAAGTCTCGCGTAGAAACCTTTCCTTCAATCGATACCCATTGTTCATTTTGTAAGCTATCACCATCTGTTTTATAGGCTGTCATGCCAATAGGGGCAACGTCAGCAATACAACAAGCCATAGCCATACGAGAAATAGTAAATTCGTTAGATTTTAATGTATTATCTTCGCGGTTCACATAGCCTGTCATATAAACTGTGTAGTCTTTATATTGATCCGCATTAGATCCAACTTTTACAATGGTTTGATAGAAATTGTCTGAGTTCAAAACGATTTCTTTTTTGTCCTTGGAAATTCCTGGCTCTTTACTTTCACTGTTAACGGTGACAACCTCTCCAATAGCATCGTTTGTAAAGTCAAAATTGTTAGTATCATCGTTTACACGAGCGGCACCATGAACGCCTGTTGATGGTACAAGAACAGGAGGAACGATGAGCAACATAATAGGAATAATAATTGGAACGATAGATTTCCAGTTATGTTTGTAGTATTTTGACGGAGCCCAAATAATCGTCGCTAAACCGCCTAAAATAAGGGCAACGCCACTAATACCTAGTAAAAGTTCATAACGAGGTGCAATATAGTTCAAATAACGACCTGTCACAATGAGGTAAATACAACAGATACCTAAGATGAGATACAATAGACCTTTCACGATAGAAAAGCGATCTTTCAGTCCTAATGTCATGAAATCATCTCCTTTTAATTAATTAAGAACTGAGATAATGATTATAAAAATTTGTAAATTAGCTAAGAAAGAATTTGAATACTAATGCTGCTATATAGGACATAACGGCAATCGTTATACTTAATCGTATGATAAATGAGGTAGGCATATATTGTTTTAATATATATACGTTTTTGATATCTAACATCGGACCTAAGATGAGAAAGCCCATTACGGAACTAATAGGAAATAAGGTGCTCAAGGATTTACCGATGATGGCATCTGATGTAGAGCAGATTGAAAAGAAGAATGCTAACATCAGCAAAATTGGAATGGCTGTAAATTCTGGCAAGGTTAATCCTGCGTTGAGAAGCCAAGGCTTGCCATACACTTGAACTATAGATAGTACAGTTGCCGCCATGGAAAAATAGAATAAGAGTTGAGAAAACTCTCGTTCCATATGGACTAACAATCTTTTTTTATCGATATGTTTAGTTTTAGTTGTTTCTAAAACGATTTCTTCGTAGCTAAGATTCTGTGGTGTTCTTGCTTTCAAAATAGATGTGGCTGGAGGCCAAAATCGGAACGATAGGGCTACTAACAAGGCAACACCTAGTCCTAAAACGATACGCCATACGGAGAGCATGGGATTGTCAGGAAACGCATACCATGTAGAAAGAATGGTGATAGGGTTGATAATCGGGCTAGCGAGCATAAATAAAAGAGCTACTGATAAAGGGATGCCTCGATCTATTAGCGCCTTGAATAAGGGGATGATGGCACAGTCACAAATTGGCAAGGCAAAGCCACTGACCATAGCAGCCCCATAGCTTTTCAAAGAATGGTCACCTAACAGTTTTAGTAATACTCGTTGTGGTACGAAATAGCGAATAATCGTTGAGCCTACCGTGCCTAATAAAAGGAATGGAATGGCCTCGATGATGAGGCCCGTGATTATGGCGAAGCATTGGTGAATGGAATAGGGGATGTCATGGCGAAAAGCTGTGACCAACAGTATATAGGTTGTAATACCAATAACTAATAGATTAGGAATGAGTCCCCATGTGGAATTCCGGCACAGTTGTTCTACTTTTTCTGGTGTAGGAGCTGTTATAATTTTAGCCTCTCCGTTGTAGGTACGTAGTAAAGCGTGATGTGTATTGGATTCTGTGATAATACAATCTGCACTATACAATTGACTCATTACATCATTACCTAAACCAGGGAGTATGGTTGAGACAAATTGATCGGTACAAATATACAATACCTTTTCTACTTGTAATAGGTGGCTTAATATATCGCTATATAGTAAGGCTTCTAGTTGATGAAAGCTTACCATGCCATTCCACTCAATCCATAGCTCTTTTGGCTGTAGTCGTTTTAAATAATCCCCGATTTTACAGGCTATCAATTCGTAAGACTTGATATCGCTAGGAACAATGGCACTGAGTTCATCCGCATTGAGTTGTAAGGGCTCTTTGATGAGAGGTTCACTGCCTTCTTCGGCGCTGATTATTGCGGTACCGCCTAGCTTTTTACGGTATTGTAATTGTTCGTTTATGAACGTGCTTTTACCGGATCCAATAAACCCTGTAACGATATAAACTGGTATCATGATTGACACACTTCGTTATGTATCATTGGTACATTAAAATCTGTGCCGATAACGACTAAACTATAGTCATTAGTTTCACTAGGTGAAAGCGAACAGTAATGAGTGCCGTATTGGAGTTCGTGAGGACCTTCCGTGGTTGGTACAATCCCTTTGGCACGAAGCACCGTATCAGGCATGCCTTCTAAAATGGTTTTCCATTGTGCAAGACTAAGGGTGCGCAAATCCTTAAAGGTATGACTCATAAATAAATGTTCATCGTGTAAGCAGTGATCATCATGACAATGATACAGGCGCTTGATGTAATCACGCAAACCAATGGTATCCCATGCTTCTTCATGAATTGGTGTATGTGGCGCGAGGTCGCGAATCATACGTTTTGTAATGCTTGTCTGTTGAATATCTTCTGTATGGCTCAAAAAAATTGCATCACTATGAGTGATTTGATCCTTGAAGAAAAGACCAAAATTTTTGATAAACATTGGTGCTTGCATAGCATCGACAGTCGTTATTGATGCGTGAATGTAAGCAGATTTTGCAATGTCCTCGTCGTTACAAGTATGGATGATTTCACTGAGTTTGCTGACACCTGATGGCTCGATGTAGATCATATCGATTTTGTAATTTTGCAGAATATCAAGTAGTGCTTGTTGGAAATTTCCTTGTAAGCTACAGCAAATACAGCCAGATGTTACTTCACGGACCGTGGCCCCTGTTTTTGCAAGATTAGCAGCATCGAGGCTAGTTTCACCAAAATCGTTTTCTATAATAAGAATTTTATCTTTCGATGTATGTTCTTTTAGTATATGTTGTAAGAATGTTGTTTTTCCAGAACCTAGAAATCCGGATATGATAACTATTGGAATCATATATACCTCCTGCGTAATGTAAACACAGTATACACCTATAGGATAACACAGAAAATACTCTATGGGGTATATGGAGACTAGTGAATGAGTCAGAGTTTAACAGCTTTTTTTGAAATTTATAGATTATATACTATATATGAGTATACTGGCACATGTAGTTGATATTCATAATTATTTATAAATAAAACGATGCATTCCATGTTGTTCATATATGAAAGAATACTCCTGTATGAATAAATATTTATTTATGTAGTTGAAAAATTTTTATGAAAAAAATCCCTCCTACAAGATAATTCAGTTGGAGAGATGGCTGAATTACTTATAGGAGGGTTGGAGAGTCAATATTACATGGGTCTCGTAACTTGATGTGTTATTTGCTTATAGTATAACAAATTATACATCAAAAATATAGTAATTATTTATTTTATTGTAATTTTGCTAATAATGCTTTGAGGTACACATATACATTTTCAACAGAAGGTAAATGAACGCGTTCTGATGGTGTATGAGGACTTACGATAGTAGGCCCAAAGCTAATCATTTGTGTATTTGGCAATACGCCTTTTAACAAACCACATTCGAGACCTGCGTGAATAGCATTTACATTAGCTGGTGTATCGAACATTTCGTTATGCAAGGAAATCGCTTGTTCTTCCAATTTTGAGCCTTTGTCGTATTCCCATGCTGGATATCCACCTGTACGCTCTGCAGCTACGCCAAGTGCTTTTGCAAGAAGCATCATTTTTTTCGTTAAGAATTCAAGACTATTGCTATTGGAACTACGAATAGAAATGAGTATTTCAATGGTATGTTGATTTTCACGTACGATAGCAATATTATTAGATGTTTCTACAAGGTTTGGGATAGACTTACTTACAGAATGAACCCCATCTTGTGCAAGATAGATATATGTAATAAGTGCTTCTGTTGTGTCTTCTGCATATACTATTTCAGGAGTAGGAACATCTTCAACTACAAATGTAAGGCCTGGATCCTGTACGCTATATTCGTGTTGGTATTGTTTTTCTTGGTATGCGAGCAATGTTTTAATGGCTGCCACATCTTCAGAGCGTACGGATAGTACAGCTACTGCCTTAGACGGGATTGCATTATGTTTTACGCCACCTTCGAAAGACGCTAAGCTAATAGGATATTGTTGTTGAATATCATAGAGTACACGGGTTAGTACTTGGTTTGCATTAGCTCGTTGCTCGTTGATTTCGATGCCGGAGTGCCCCCCTTTGAGGCCGGTTACTGTAATGGATAAGCCCGCATCATAGCCTGGTAAATTGTTTTCGCGTAACAATGGAATTTTTACATGTACGTGGCAGCCGCCAGCACAGCTAACGGTGAAGTCATGTTCTACTTCTGTATCTAGGTTGAGTAAGTAGTCACCAGTTACTTGACCTTCTTTAATGGCAAAGGCACCATCCATACCAGTTTCTTCGTTGGTAGTGAATAATAATTGCATTGGTCCATGTTGTTGGCTTTCATCTTCAAGGAGAGCAAGCATCATAGCAGCACCCATGCCATTATCGGCACCTAATGTTGTATGGTCTGCGTGCATCCATTCGCCTTCGATGATATTGGCGATTGGATCTTTAGAGAAGTCGTGGTTAGAGTCATGGTCTTTAACACAAACCATATCAATATGACCTTGTAAAATGATGGATGGACGGTTTTCATAACCTGGAGATGCAGCTTTTTTGATAACTACATTAAAGATTTCGTCTTGATGAACTTCAAGACCTAAATTTTTAGCAAAGTTCACGATGTAATCGCTGATGCCTTTTTCATTGCCGGACTCACGAGGGATTTGGCTCATTTCTTTAAAAATTTCTAATACGCGTTTTGCTTGAACGATTGTTTCCATAATGGTACCTTTCATTCTCATGTAAAATAGATATGTATGTATTATTGAAAGCTTTTAAAACAATACAAAATAAAATATTATAGCGTAATGGTCGCTTGTTTTACAGTCTAGACTATGTTCTTTCATACATACGAACTATATAAATTATTGTTGTATATATATAGTTATATCACAATAAAGATTATTAGGATAGATTATGCTAAGTGCTAGCTATATAGGAATAATATTGTATAATGAGGGTATACGAATAACGAATAACAATTAACTAAATTTCTATAGATCTTAGAAGGTTGGTGAACTAATGCAACATGAAAGCCGCAATATTAGCATGCTTATGGATTTTTATGAGATGACTATGGCACATGGCTACTTTACAAAATTAAAAAATGTGGATCGCGTCGCATTTGACGTTTTTTTTAGACGTAATCCAGACAAGGGCGGTTTTGCTATTTTTGGTGGTCTCGAACAAATCGTTGAGTACATTTTAAATTTACACTTTGATGAAAGTGATATCTCTTATTTACGGAGTCAGGGTATTTTTAGTGAAGATTTTTTAGCTTATTTAAAAGATTTCTCTTTCACTGGTGATGTATATGCCTTCCCAGAAGGTTCTATCATCTATCCTAATGAACCTGTAATTACAATTGTGGCTCCTCTCATAGATGCACAAATTATAGAAACTGCAGTGCTTACTATGATGAACCATCAATCCCTTATCGCCACAAAAGCTAATCGCATTGTTCGCGCTGCGGATGGGCGTATTGTGGCTGACTTTGGTGCTCGTCGTGCACATAATGTAGACGCTGCTGTATATGGTGCAAGAGCCGCTTATATTGGTGGTGTTCAGTCCACTGCAACCGTTTTAGCAGGGCAACAATTTGGCATTCCTGTTAGTGGGACCATGGCACATAGCTGGGTTATGTACTATGGTTCTGAATACGATGCTTTCAAAGCCTATGCCGAAGTGTATCCAGATAATGCAGTATTCCTCGTTGATACTTATGATGTGTTAAACTCTGGCGTGCCCAATGCTATTAAGGTAGCAAAGGATGTATTGGAGCCAATGGGGAAACGCTTAAAAGGAATTCGCCTAGATTCTGGTGACCTTGCGTATTTGGCTAAAAAAGCGCGGCGCATGCTAGATGATGCAGGCTTAGAAGATTGTAAAATCATGGCATCTAATAGTCTAGATGAGTATACAATCACATCTTTGCTCATACAAGGTGGGCCTATTGATATCTTTGGTGTAGGGGAGCGTCTCATTACCTCTAAGAGTGACCCCGTATTTGGTGCGGTATATAAGATTGCTAGCATCGAGAAAGATGGTATGTGGGAACCGCGTATCAAGATTTCTGAAAGTGTAGAAAAAATTACTAATCCAGGTCTTAAAAAGGTATATCGTGTTTATAATGATAAAGGACGTGCGATTGCAGATCTATTAACATTGTTGAGAGAGGTACCTGATACAGAGGAACCATATCGTTATATCGATCCTGAGCAACCTTGGCGTGAATTATATTTTGAAAATTGTACTTTTAAAGAGATGAAGCAGCTTATTATCAAGGATGGTAAATTAGTTGTGGACTTACCAACCCTAGAGGAAATTCGAGCATATGTGCAAGATCAATTAGCTAATGAAATTTGGCCTGAAGAGCAACGCTTTGAAAATCCACATCGTCACTACCTTGATATGAGTCCTAGCTACTATCAATTGAAGATGGATTTATTGAACCGTATTTATCGGAAAAAGTAGGAGGGCCTATGTTAGAAAATCCACAAGCTACAAAGGATGCCCTCATTCAATGGATTCGAGATTATTTTGGTAAAAATGGTCCTAACTGTAGTGCTGTAGTTGGTATTTCAGGTGGTAAGGACTCGACTATCGTGGCAGCTCTTTGCAAAGAAGCTCTCGGTGCAGATCGCGTAGTTGGTGTTCTTATGCCAAATGGAGTGCAATCGGATATTGATGATGCTCAGGCAGTGGTGAATCATTTAGGAATTCCTCACATGACGGTCAATATTGGCGCTGCCTATGAGGCGCTAACTCATGCTATCGTTCAGGCTAAGGGGTATGATGTTGTAACGGGGAGAACCGATTTATCTAAAGATGCTGCCATCAATACGCCGCCTCGTCTCCGAATGGCAACTCTCTATGCAGTAGGGCAAAATTTACCAAATGGTGCTCGTGTAGCAAATACTTGTAATGGTTCTGAAGACTACGTAGGATACTCTACAAAATACGGAGATAGTGCAGGAGATTTTAGCCCTCTCGCACAACTCGTAGTAGAAGAAGTTCGTCAAATAGGAAAACTTCTTGATATTCCATTGCATCTAGTTGATAAGGTGCCAAGTGATGGTCTCAGCGGTCAGTCTGATGAGGATAAATTAGGATTTACCTATGCTGTATTGGATCATTATATTAGAACTGGGGAAATTGAAGATCAAACAATAAAAGAGCGAATCGACCATCTGAATCTAATTAATAAGCATAAATTAGAGTTGATGCCGTCATTTGACCCAAACCTTTAATTGATAGGGTGAAAATCTTGATTTATAGTGGAGGTAATATGGAGACAAAAATCGCTTTGATTGGTACTGGTGGAACTATTGCTGGAAAAGGTACTTCAAATACGGATTTAACGGGTTATACGGCAGGGGTATTAGGCCTTGACGAAATCTTAGCCTCTGTACCTGGCACAAAACCGTATGGTCCTTATACTTATACTCAGTTTAGTAATATTGAAAGCTCCGATATTACCGTAAATCATTGGTTAGAACTTTCTAAGTTGGTGCAAAAATTGGTTAATCGAGATGATATCGGTGGTGTTGTCATTACTCACGGTACAGATAGCATGGAGGAGACAGCATATTTTCTGAATCTGACAGTTCATACAGACAAGCCGATTGTTATTACTGGATCTATGAGACCTGCTGGTGCTATTAGTGCAGACGGGCCAATTAATTTATTGCAAGCAATCCAAGTAGCGAGAACACCATCATCTGTAGGTAAAGGTGTGGTAGTCGTATTAAATGGCTACATTGATGGGGCAAGGGATGTATCTAAATGCAATACTACTAATGTAGCGACCTTTGATAGTCCATTAGTGGGGCATCTTGGTATTGTACAAGATGGTGTTGCCCACTATTATAAAACATCGACTCGCCGCCATACTCAAGACTCCGTATTTGATGTGAGTAAATTAGCTGAGTTGCCTCGTGTAGTTATAATGACTTGCTACGGTGGTATGGATGATATGGTGCCTATGAGTGTAGTTGCTACAAATCCTGACGGTTTGATCTTAACAGGGCTTGGTCATGGTACTATCCCACAAAATGTACGTCAAATCACACAGAATACAAAGTTTCCAACGGTACGTGCTTCTCGTACCGGTAGTGGCATGGTATCTGCAGTGCCACAAGATGCACTGGCAAACTATCTCGTATGTGATACTTTAAGTCCACAAAAAGCTCGTATTTTACTGATGCTAGGGCTTACAAAAACTAAAAATCTTAAAAAGTTACAACAATTTTTCCATGAATATTAAAGGCACATAATACTCATGGAACATATGAAACATAATAATTCTTTGAATCTAATAATTAATTTGAAAAATTTGAGAAAATATCTCAAATTTTAATTTGATATTCATTTTCAAGAATTATATTATATGTAACAGTTTTATATGCAATAAACCGCACATTCCGATCGCCTAGGATGTGCGGTTTTTCATTTGTATTATATTTTTCATATATGAGTGGGGTATTGAATGATAATTTTTGGGGTATCATTCTAGATATTTTTGTATATTACAAAATAGGATTATTCAGCGCCGATAGCATTTTCTAGTGCTCTTTGTACGCCTACATAGACAGCCTTGGCTAAGGTGTCTCCAAATAATGAGAAGGAACCAGCATCTGTTAAGATAGCTCCATTTGTATCGATGGTGAGAATGATACCATCTGTAGAGGTACCTGTGGCAGATGTTTTGCGTTCTTTTGTAATTGCGTCAGGAATGTCTTCATTAATAAACGGATGGAGTCGTACGCTTTCAACATTCCAATCTTGTAGGGCTGCGGTTTTTGCCTCGGTAATCGTCATAATAGCTTTTACCATAGCGCTATCTGTTAAAGCTTTATTTGTAAATACGAGAATATTAATTGTGCCTGGCACTATGAAGTCTCCATCACGCTCTTCGTAACAATAGCCTGTACCTGCGCGATGTGCCGTTTTTTCATAGCCTGCAGTCACGATAGTTTCCACAATAGTATCATGTTCTTCAACTTTGGAATAGGCGTGTAGATGCATTGTGGCAGACGTGAGAAGTGCTGTACTAAAATGAACAGGAGTATCAATATGTTCAAATTCTTGAGCCAAATAATCGGCTACAGAGCCACCGGGTAAATCTTTTTCTGTTTCGATTTGATATGTTAGCTGTTGGTTGCGTACCGCTAGCGTATGGTGATAGCCACCATTTAATTGTCCGCTCGAAAGAGAATAGTGGATATCGTCAAAGTGTACCGTAACGGAGTGTAACTCTCTAGTTACATAGCCTCCAGTAGCAAGCTCTTGGGGTGCTTCGTATAGATTTTTGAACATGTAAGTCTCCCTAGTTTTATGATTGTTATATATGGAATATAACGATATAATATCTTTATTATCGTATTGCAAATGCATATGTAAAATTATAGCATATATATTTACCGTTATTATATTGCTATTATGTTGTGATAGATATTTGTTATTGTATCGATTTATATTATGGATGGTTACTATGGCTAATTTCTTAAGTGCTGTTTCTGAATTTCTTTTTAAAGACGCTAATATATTAATTCAAATAAGGGACTGGTTTTTTGCACAAGCTGGAAATATCTTATTAGCATTAATTTTATTTTGGATTGGGCGATATGCTATTAAATGGGTAAAAGCATTTGCGGTCCGCATTATGACAAAAGCTTCCTATGACTCAGCAGCAATGAGCTTTATCACTCAAATTATTAATTATGCCTTGCTAGTAGGGTTAGTATTGATTTGCTTAAACCAAATCGGTATTCCTACAACATCCTTTATAGCTGCTTTTGGTGCGTTTGGTTTAGGTATTGGTCTCGCCTTACAGAATAACCTTTCTAACTTAGCATCTGGTTTATTAATTCTTATCTTCAAACCTTTTAGAGCGGGTCACGTTATTCAGGTAGGTGATGTAGTTGGCAGTGTTAAATCAATTCAATTTATGTATACAGTTATTACTACAAAAGATCAAAAGAATGTATACATACCTAATTCTCTTCTTACATCACAAGCTGTAACTAACATTGTTTATACTACAGAACGGGTTATCCCATTTACGTTTGACATTGGTTATAATAATGATCATCATGAGGCAATAAAAATCTTAAAAAATATTTTTGCAGCAGATAAACGTGTCCTTAATCCGAAGAATATGGAAATAGGTATCTCTGAATTTGGAGATAATTCTGTACGAATCGCCGCTTATGCTCGTGTTAAGTCGAATGATTTTCTCGATGTTCAATATAGCATTATGTCTGATGTAAAAGATGCATTCGACAAATATGGCATCGATATTCCATATCCTCAACGTGTAGTATATATTCAAAATGTAGATACATCGACAGGTGAAATTAAAGGGACAAAGAAGAAAGCAACTGCTACAAATGTAGCACTAGATGATAGTCTTGAAAGTTAAGATACTGGAAGGTAGAACGAGAGTGATGACACTTTTAACGACGAATATTCATATGTTTTATAAGAAATTGGTATTGGCCATAACTTTTATAGGAATCATATTTATAGGTGCTAGTGTTGCTCAAGCTGCATACATTTCACCTCCTTCTACTGTTGGTGAGGCCGTAGTCCTCATTGATGCAGATACAAAACAAATTTTATTTGCAAAGAACCCAGATAAGTGGATGCATCCAGCTAGTACTACAAAAATGGTCACCTTGTTAACTGCCTTAGAATTAAAGGGCACACAGTTTGATGAATTAGCTACTATAAGTAGCTATGCAACGAGCATGGAAGAATCAAACCTTGGGGTTCGCGTAGGCGATCAGATTACATTGGAAGGTGTTCTTGAAGGTATGATGGTTGCTAGTGGTAATGATGCGGCCGTTGTAGTAGCCGAAAATGTAAGTGGTTCTGTGGATAAATTTGCTAAAGATATGACTCGCATTGCTGCAAAAGCGGGGGCAAAGAATAGTGTGTTCTTGAATCCTCATGGATTAACACAAAAGGGTCACCATTCTACGGCTCGTGATTTAGCGATGATTGCTGCGTATGGCATGAAATACCAAATGTTCCGTGACAAGGTTGCCAATGATTACTATAAGGTGCCGTACCAAAACCGTGCACCAGAAACAATTCGTACTACAAACCACTTCATTCGCAACAAATATCCTGGTGCAAATGGCTTGAAAACAGGTTTTACAAATGCAGCAGGAGAATGTTTGATTGCGTCTGCCACACGTAAGGGCCATACTATGATTGTAGTCATGTTAAACGATGATAACCGTTGGGATGAAGCGGTGCAATTCCTTGATTATGGCTTTAAACTCCGTGGGGTAATTTAAGGTCCTATTGTGTAATGGGGGATATATGAGTTCATTTTTTGCATTTTTAAAACGCATGCGCTTTATCAATCGATGGAGCCTCATGCGAAATACGGAAATAGAAAATATTCAAGAACATAGCCTTGAAGTGGCTATGGTAGCCCACAATTTGGGAGCTATAAAAAATGAATACTTCGGTGGAAATGTAGATATTAATAAGGTAGCTGTTATAGCTATGTATCATGAGGTAAGTGAAATCTTTACAGGAGATATGCCGACACCAATCAAGTATTTTGATCCAAAGTTGCGTGAACTGTATGGTGAGGTCGAAACTTTGGCGCAAGAAAAAATGCTATCAACCTTGCCAGACCGGTTACAATCTGTTTATAAGCCTATACTTGTTGATGCAGAGGCTAGTCCAGAATGGTCTATTGTTAAGGCTGCCGATACAATTTCAGCCTATATGAAATGCGTCAAAGAGCTCAAGGCAGGAAATGATGAGTTTAAAGAGGCACATGACTCTATCTTAGCTAAGTTGAAAACTCTAAATATGCCTGAGGTAGATATGTTTATTGAATTATATATCCCTGCTCTTGGTAAAAGCTTGGATGAGTTGAACTATTACGAAATTAAGTAACTATTAAAAGAGACGACTTCTTGAACTGTACCCCAAAATTTGCACACAATTTTGAAGGTGTAGTTCATTTGGGCTGTCTCTTTTTGATTTTAAAGATTTGTAGATTATGTTGCTAATGCTTTATCAAATTTTGTTAGTTTGTTTAATAATAATTATTATAAGCGTATTTGTTAATTATTATGCCTTATTGAATATTATAGTTTGCTTTTTCTATCTATAATCTCTTGATTTCTCATTAGTATTTTTTTACCTCGCCACGAGAAGGCTCGATGACCGTATTTTGCTTTGAATTCTTTGTTCGTTAGTGTTTCTAGTTCGTCTATATTAATATACGGTTCTATCTGTTGGAATTCTGGGATGGGCGTAGTTGGAAAATCTTTGTTGTGAGGACACACCTCTTGGCACACATCACAACCAAATACGAGTGGTGTTTTAGCGAGAATCTGTTCCTCTTCATCGGTAAGTTCTTCTTTTTTCTGAGTTAAGTAGCTTTTACAGGTCGCGAATTTAAATTCGTCATGGCCCAAACATTGGCCTAAGCATGCTGTAATACAACGATTGCATCCTATACAGGACTGCTCAAGAGGGGTATTTGGTTTGAGTTCTAGTGTTGTTAAAATCGTACCAATAACGACATAAGAACCCCATTTAGGGCTGATAAAACAGTTGTTCTTTCCGTAAAAGCCGAGACCTGCTAAGTAGGCCATGTACCGATCTGCTAAAGGAGAGGTGTCGCAATGAATAGAGAACTGAGCCGAGTCATCAATTATTTGTAATCTTTCAATAAGACGTTCTAAATATTCATTAATGACCAGGTGATAATCTGTTGACCATGTATAGCGCGATAGATTGGCATGGCCTTTGTGTTGTACATGGTACGGGAATAGACAAACGATGGCACTTTTGGGCATAAACTGAGTAGTTCCTAGTAGTCTTGCTTCCACATCTGCCGTAGTAAAAGGGCATGGGTTGCTTTCAAATAAAATAGTTTTGGCCTGTTCAGGTAGTGGCCATGAGGCAATTCCAAATTCATAAATATGTAATTCTTTGCAAATTTCCTGTAAATTTATATCTTTCATCGTAGATTTAGTGGTAAATAATTGGTAAAATAAAAGTATAAAAAATGCACGAGATTCTATAGTTTTTTGTTAAGTTTGTAGTTTGGTGAGAACTGTATTTTTATAGTTAGCACCGTAATTCTGTTAGTATTAGTATACCATTGAGAGGACAGATTATGTTAGCATTTATGAAAGTATTACAACCGAAGACGGTGGAAGAGGCTTACGAATTAGCCACAAAGAACAAAACTGCTCCTATGCTAGCAGGCGGCTGTTGGCTGCGTCTAGGACGACGTACTTGGCCATCAGTGATTGATATGGCGAGTCTTGATTTGCGTTATGTTCGTGAAGAAGATAAGGAGTTTGTAATTGGCGCTATGGCGACACAAGGAGATGTGGAACGCTTTGAGCCTTTACAACAATTCTGCGGCGGTGCCGTAGTTAAAGGCGTTAAGGAGATTCTTGGCGTTCAATTTAGGAATACTGCTACCATGGGCGGCTCTGTAGCAAGTAAATTTGGCTTCTCTGATATCATCCCTGCGCTATTGGCAGTGCATGCAGACATCGTTACCTTTAAAGGTGGTCGTATGTCCATGCAAGACTATATGACATATAGAGAACGTGATATTCTCGTGGAAATTCGCATCCCTAAAGTAGATGTACCTGTAGCTGTTGAAGCTCTTCGCATCTCTCGTGGCGACTTCCCATTATTGACAGGTGCTCTTCGCCATGACGAAAAAGGCGTTGAATTATACATCGGCACAAGACCTGGTACACCTCAATTAGCAGAAAAAGCAAGTGCTTTGCTTTCAGAAAGAGGATTATCTGCCGCAAAAGAGGCAGGTCAATTGGCATCCGAAGAACTAGTGTATCAATCTAACTCTCATGCGTCCAAAGAATATCGCATGGAAATGGTAAAAGCAATGGTTCAACGCTTAGCTAAGGAGGTGGCACAATAATGGAACTCGTACTTAATATTAATAACAAAAATGTAACTGTTAATGTGCCAACTGATGAGATGTTGCTAGACACATTGCGTAATCTTGGCTATTACAGTGTCCGCTGTGGCTGTGATACTACAAACTGTGGCCTTTGCACTGTATGGGTGGATGACGAAATTATTTTGTCCTGTGCCTACCCTACATTTCGTGCGCCAGGACATAAAATTACTACATTAGAAGGTTTACAAGAGGAAGCTGAATTATTAGCGGCTTGTATCGCAAGTGAAGGCGCAGATCAGTGTGGTTTTTGTACAACTGGCATGATGATGAGTGCTATTAATTTGAAACGCAAAAATCCAAAGGCTAGCGATGATGAGATTCGCGAATACCTCATAGGTAACTTGTGTCGCTGTACTGGTTATGAATCACAACTTCGAGGAGTTCGTAAATTCTTAGAAGGAGGCCTATAATGATGAACAAGCATATTGGTAAGTCCTATGACAAAGTTGACTCCAAAGGTATTTTGTCTGGTAAACCGTCTTATACTGGTGATTTTGTTCCCAAAGATGCGCTCGTTATTAAGGCCCTTCGTAGTCCTCATGCTCAGGCGCGCATCAAATCTATTGATACATCTAAAGCCAAATTGATCCCTGGCGTAGAAGCTATTTTTACTTATGAAGATGTGCCTAATACGCGATTCACATTAGCAGGTCAAACATATCCAGAGCCATCCGCTTATGATGCGCTTATTTTGGACCCTGTAGTTCGCTATGTTGGAGACGAAGTAGCTCTCATCGTAGCAAAAGATGAGGCTACAGCGCTTAAAGCAATGCCGCTTATCAAGGTTGAATACGAAGTACAGAAACCTGTACTTGATATGCATACTGCTATCGATCATGAAACTATAGTACATCCTGAAGATGATATTCACAATAATATCCCTGTAGGACAAGATTACAAACGCAATATTTGCGTATCCTATCACAAACGGGTAGGAGATGTGGAAGCAGAACTTGCTAAATGTGATTACGTGGCAGAAGGCACATACTTTGACCAGGCCACACGCCAAACAGCGATGGAACCATTCCAAAGCTTTGGATATATAGATGCGCTAGGTCGTGTAGTTATCGTATCCTCTACGCAAATCGTATTCCATGTACGCCGTCACATCGCTCGTGCACTCGGTATTCCGGCCACAAAAGTCCGTGTTATTAAACCTCGTATCGGCGGCGGTTTCGGCTCTAAACAAACGGCTTGTACAGAAATTATGACGGCCTTTGTAGCGTGGACATTGAAAAAACCTTGTTATCTCTTATACGATCGTACAGAAGCACAAACTTGCTCTACTACACGTCATGCTCGTGAATGGAAAATCCGTGTAGGTGCTACAAAAGATGGCATTATTAAAGTTATTGATATGGACTCCATCACAGCCGCTGGTGCACATGCAACTCATTGCTTCACTACTACAACGGCTGGCGAACATAAATCTGTACCTTTATACAACAAAGCGACTGCTGTTCATTATGGTACAGAAGGTGTGTATACTAATCAAACTCCGGGTGGTGCTTTCCGTGGGTATGGTGCAACAGAAGCATTGTGGCCATTAGAATGTGCAGTAAACCAGTTAGCTGATAAGATGGGGATTGATCCAGCTGAGTTACGTCAGAAGAACTTAATAGCAGAAGGTGAACAAAGCTTAGTATATGCTCCAGATGAATATCTTGATTCTGGTCTTTTCCAAGATACTGTAAATCGCGTAAAAGAAATGGCTCGTTGGGATGAACGCCCTCATTCTTGGGATATCGATGAGCGCTATCGTGGTGGACTTGGCATGGCTTTAGCATTACAAGGCTCTGGTGTCGCAAATATCGATGTGGCATCTGTTGAAATTCGTCTTGGTGATGATGGTAATTATACACTGTATACTGGGTCTTCTGATATGGGCATGGGGTCTAATACCGTATTGACTCAAATGGCCTGTGAAGTAATAGGTTGTCCTATGGAATATATGACTGTTATAGAATCAGATACAGATATCGTACCATTCGATCCAGGGTCTTACGCATCTAGTACAACTTATGTAACGGGTACTGCTGCTAAGATGGCTGCAGAAGAATTGCGCACTAAGATTATTGCTAAATTTGCTCAATTCTTTGAAACCGACGTTGAAAACGTTGACTTTGACGGCGTTGTAGCTACCACAAAAGATGGTGCTAAAACAATGGATATCCATCAATTGGCACCAAAATTATTAGTTGGTGTTAATGCGGAGCAGTTGTCTGGTTTTGCTACATGGGGTAGTTATACATCCCCACCTCCATTTATGGCATCTATTGCTGAGGTGAAGGTAGATAAACAAACAGGTAAGGTTATTCCTCTTCATTTCTATTCTTGTGTTGATTGTGGTACTGTTATCAACCCTAAATTGGCTCGAGTTCAAGTTGAGGGTGGTGTGGTACAAGCTATCGGCATGGCTTTATATGAAGATGTACGCTATTCCAATAATGGTCGTTTGGAAACAAACAATCTTATGACTTATAAAATCCCAACTCGTCAGGATATTGGTGAATTACATACAGACTTTGTAGAATCTTACGAGCCTACAGGTGGTTTCGGCGCTAAATCTATTGGTGAGGTTGTCATCAATACGGGGTGCCCTGCTATTCAACATGCCATTAAAAATGCAGTTGGTGCGGATATTCGTACATTACCTATGACACCTGAGAAGGTATTTATGGCTATGGACGAGAAATATAAAGTATAGAGATTTCTAGTTCTTTTTACTTTCTAAGGAGGCCTGGTTCTATGACATCACAAACATCCTATTGGAATCGATTGATTCAGCCGGGAATCGTTGCCCTTGTTGGGGCAGGCGGTAAAACGACTGTGCTTTCAAAACTAGTAGAATATGGACGGCTGAAAGGTCAGCCCATCGTAGTTACGACTACGACTCGACTTTATGAGTCTCAGGTGGCTCATTATGAACCGATTTATACTCATAATATTAATGAAGCTGATGAGTATTGTACTGACCGACTTTTACATGGCTATTGTGGTGCGTGGTTCGCTGGAATTACAGGAACAAAAGTAGACTCCTTAGATTGTGATCTTATCGATGGTTTATCCAAGTTACATCCCAATTGGCAAATTGTTGTAGAAGCAGATGGGGCGAAGGAAAAATGGCTCAAGGCACCTAAGACGACCGAACCTGTCATTCCATCTCTTACAAAGACTACGATTGGCCTCGTGAATCTACAAATGCTAGGGGCCCCGTTAGATGATGAGCACGTACATAATATCGAGCTTGTTCAAGATATTGTAAAACGCGATATGGGGGCTATTGTAACTCCTCGTATGTTGGCTGATCTTGTTTTGCATAGGCAAGGTTTATTCCAATACAGTAAAGGTAAGAAAATACTATTCTGTACTGGTTATGAAACAGTACAACATCGCATTATCGATGATTTTATTGATCATATTGTTGATAGTGATATTACGGCTATCATTTTGGCTGATGGATATAAAGCAAGTTGTGAAATCCGTCGCATTATTCAATGTCGGTAGGTACTCATGACTATTATGAAGGCAAATTGTAACACCGCTTTTAGTCCCATGAGAGACCCCATAGACCGTCATCCTTTGCATATTGGCATTGTCCTCCTTGTGGGAGGACAATCCAAGCGTATGGGATGTAATAAGCAACTCTTGCCCTGGCGTGGTAAGACTGTTCTAGATGCGGTCTGTGGGGCTCTTCAAGGTGGATGGGGTGGACAGGTGGCTTCTACTGTATCGTGTAGGCTACCTTTTGTGGCGGTTACTGGTGATGATCATGAGAAATTAGAACCAATTGTCACAAACTATGGTTTTGAAGCCATTCGAAATGACCATCCTGAACTAGGGCAAGGCGTATCCATAGCGATGGGAGTACGTCATTTGATGAATACGTCATCCATACCGCTAGACGGTATTCTCTGTTCAGTAGGAGATCAACCACTTCTGACGAGTGCTGTTGTACACGAGGTCATTCGTGCGTTTAATGAAAACTTTCATCCGAAAACTATCGTCGTTCCACATTATGGGGCAAATTATCACTCGGGAAATCCCGTTCTCTTTGGTTCTCATTGGTTTGATTATTTACAACAGATTCAAGGGGATCAAGGGGGTAAGACCATTATTCATGGTGATGGTAAAGCCCATGTCGTGAAATTATGGATTAGTGATGATATTGGCGACGATATCGATACACCCGATGATTTTGAGCGTTTGAAACATCGTGAAAGTGAGGCATTATGAAACCATTGGTACTCATGCGTGGAGGCGGAGACATTGCTTCCGGCGCTGTATATAGATTGAGACGGGCGGGCTATCCCGTTGTAATTAGTGAAATAGCGATTCCTACCATGATTCGCCGCGAAGTATGTTACGGTAATGCGGTTCATCGTGGAGAGATGATTTTGGAACGTTTTGTTGCTCGTCATGTGTCTCTTAGTGAAGTGAAGGATACATTGGCACAGGAAATCATCCCCGTTGTTACTAGCTCATATGAGGAATTATTGGACACTTTAAAACCAGAGATTGTAGTCGATGCTATTTTGAGTAAAAAGAATCTTGGTACAAAACGGGATGATGCAGATCTCGTTATCGGTGTGGGCCCTGGATTTATTGCTGGAGAAGATGTAGATGTAGTCATTGAAACGATGCGTGGTCATTCATTAGGTCGCTGTATCTATGATGGACCAGCTCAACCTAATACAGGTATCCCTGGAAATGTAGGTGGCTACACTCATGAGCGCGTTATTCATTCTCCAAAGGCTGGACTATTTACAGCAAAACGTCATATTGGGGATTCTGTACAAGCTAATGAAGTAATTGGTTATGTTGATGAAGAACCAGTAAGAGCGAAAATTACAGGTATTCTACGAGGCATTTTAAAAAGTGGGCTCATCGTATCAGATCATTTTAAGTTGGCTGATGTGGATGCTCGTTGTGAAGAGTCTCATTGCTATAGTATTTCAGATAAATCCCTTGCTGTCGGTGGAGGTGTATTAGAGGCTGTTACCGCTTGGGATTATGAAAGGAATCTAGATGGAAACAATTTATGATGTGATGAAAGATCGTCTACAGGTTACTGAAACTACTGTGATGGTTACTGTTCTATCCGGTCCTCGTCAAGGGGATAAGACTATTTATGCTGAAGATGGAAGGGTTCTATACGGAACTCCTATTGAAGGGTTTACTGTAGATAAAGCAAAGCTAAATTCTCTATGCATGGTAGGCGAAATGGAGTGTTTCGTACAACCTGTAGAAAATGATCCGTCAGTTCTCGTATTAGGCGCAGGTCATGTTAGCCGAGCGATTACAGATTTGCTGCTGTTTATTGGATGTCGTGTTACAGTCGTAGATGACCGTCCAGAATATGTAGTTCCTGAATTCTTTGATGAACGTGTCATACGTAAATGCTTACCTTTAGAAAACTTCAAGAACGATTTACCTCTTGATGAATATACTGGTTTTATCATTGTGACACGTGCTCATGAGTACGATAATATATGCTTAGAGCAATTACGAGGGTACTTGCCTACCTATATGGGCGTTATGGGCAGCCAAAAACGCATCCATCACGCTTTTGAAGTGTTGCGTGAGCAGGGATGGACTCAAGATGAGTTAGATATGGTATATGCGCCTATTGGTCTAGATTTAGGAGCTCAAACGCCTGAGGAAATTGCATTATCTATCGTTAGTGAATATTTGGCAGTGGTGCGTGGAAAAAAAGGCGGCTCATTGCGGAAAGGTAGAGTGATCCATGAATCGTGAGTTTATTGAATACCTTAGTGAACGTAAAAACGAAACCTTAGCAGTAGCCACTATTTTATATACTTGTGGATCCACACCTCGTAAAGCTGGTACATCTATGGTTGTATTTCCTGATGGATCTATTTTTGGTACTATCGGCGGCGGACGTGCGGAAAATGAAATCCGCCTAAGTGCGGTGGACTCTTTGAATAAAAAAGAAGCTCACCGTCGTATCGATGTTCATCTCGATGATGACGTAGCTGTTAAAGAAGGCATGGTTTGTGGGGGCCAAATGGATGTTTGGATTGAAACACAAAACATCTAATAAAAATCTCATTCAGCGTTTGTTTATAAATTTACAGTACTCTCAAAATGAGTTAAAATATAAGGTACAGTCAAAGAATTGATTGTACCTTATTATTTTGTATAAGGAGCTATTTTTATGCATATTGACGCACTTATACATACCTTTAGGCTTCTTGATATTGTTGATATCATAATCGTTGCTATTGGTATTTACTATTTATATAAATTGCTTAAAGATACACGGGCCGTTTCTCTTTTAAAAGGTCTCGTTATGTTGGCGATTTTTAATTTATTGAGTCATCTGTTAAATCTATACGTTATCAACTGGATTTTGCAACAAAGTATGACCGTTCTTCTCTTTGCGTTACCCGTTGTATTCCAACCTGAATTGCGTCGTGCTCTAGAACAATTGGGGCGTGGCCGAATTTTCAGCAAGGCACAAAATGTAAACGAAGAAGAAATGGATATGGCTATTAATGAAGTGATGGCTGCGGCTCGCGTTATGTCTCGCGAACATACGGGGGCACTTATCGTTTTTGAACGTGAAGTAGGTCTCAATGACTTTGTAGATACTGGTATTCTTATCGATGCTGTATTGAGCCGCGAGTTGATTAAAAATATCTTTGTTCCTAGTACACCGCTTCATGATGGGGCCTTGATTATTCGTGATGGGCGAATTCGTGCAGCGGGCTGCTTGTTGCCGTTGACTGAGGACCGCACATTGAGTACTGAACTAGGTACACGTCACCGTGCAGCTATTGGCTTGTCTGAACAAACTGACGCTGTTGTAGTCGTTGTCAGTGAGGAAACAGGGACCATTTCTTATACATATGGCGGTCATATTTATCGCCATTTACCAGAGGATCAAATTAAAGAGGCATTGCGCACCTTTATGGAACGCCCTCGTCAAACCATTACTAGTATGTGGAAATGGAGGGCAAATAAATGATGATTCATTTGAAACGCAATTGGCCTGCTAAATTATTATCCTTGTTAGCAGCTATCGTCATGTGGTTCTTTATTATGCGCGATCAGAACCCTGTGATGGAAGTAACCTACACAATACCTGTACAGGTTCAAAATCTCAATTCTGGCTATATCATAGAAGATGCACCAGATGTGGTCCGTGTTGTTCTGGCTGGTCCACGTGATACCATTATGTCTATGAAATCAGATAATTTACGGGCTTATATTGATGCATCTGGTGTAAAACCAGGTCAAAATAATGTAACTATTAATTTTACGCCTCCAGCAGGGATGAATCTTGTGGAGGTTAAACCAGATAACATCATCATCAATGTTGATGAATATGCAGAGAAAACCATTCCTGTTGAAATAGTTCCAATCGGCAAGTTCTCTGATGATATTGCTTTGAAATCGGTAACGATTGTGCCGAAAGAGGTAACTGTTTCTGGTCGTAAGCAACAAGTTAATGCAGTGAGCAAGGTTGTGATGAAAGTCAATGTGGCTGGTCAAACGAAGAATTTTAGCGCTGTTAGTACTTTAGAAGCTTGGGATACGGCAGGTAATGTACTGGATGTACATATTAATCCAAACCAAGGCCAAGCACAATACGAACTCAACTTATTACGTAAAGAAAAGGCGGTTCCTATTACTGTTCCGACTGTTGGTACAGTAGCAGAAGGTTATGAAGTTAAATCCACGTCTGCTACACCAACGCAACTAACAGTTACAGGTCGTGAAGAAATGATTGATTCCGTTACAGAAATACAAACGGAACCTATCGATGTATCGGGTGCTACTGAAACTGTACAGGGTAACTATAATTTAGTATTACCGAATGGAGTTAATAGCAATACCACAACGGTACGGGTGAAAGTAGAAATACAAAAGAAGGTACTTAATGGATGATAAGTTTTTTGTGAGGCTTTGAAATCTTGCGACAAAGACCCTAATAGAGTGAATATTTCTCTATTAGGGCCTTTTTATGATTTATATATTAGCTTTTATAGTAGTGTTGTATAATAAAGATGTATGACTACTTTCTTACTGGTCAAGTGGTAAAGAATTTTGGTCAAAGATTAAAGAAGTAGGCTCACCTAAAAGGGAGGCTTTAATAGGAAAGCTATGATTAGAATAATAAATCTCCGCGTGGCTGTTACGGTTAAGTCGGATATCAAAAGTATTGTAGAAAAGAAATATCCCCCGTTGCGTGGTGCTATCGAAACGATTCATGTTGTTCGACGTGCCGTAGATGCCCGTAAGAAGCCAAACATTGTTTTTGTATATACCCTATTCATTGAGGTTCATAATGAAGGTCAAGTCATGAAAAAGCTTGGTAAAGAAAAGGATGTATCTGTATTTGCTGCAGAAGATCCAGAACCTATCGTTTTGGGGTCTGTACCATTAGCACATCGTCCTGTTGTTATGGGCTTTGGCCCTGCGGGGATGCTTGCAGCCTTTTACTTAGCTCGTGAAGGCTATCGCCCAATCGTGCTTGAACGCGGTCAAGATGTAGATACACGTAGTCATGATGTAGAGACATTTTGGAAAAAGGGTATATTTAAGCCTGAGTCCAACGTACAATTTGGGGAAGGCGGCGCAGGAACTTTTTCCGATGGTAAGTTGACAACTCGCATTACCCATCCGCGTTTACATGAAATATCTAAATACTTTGTAGAGTTTGGCGCGCCTGAAGAAATCTTATATAAACATAAACCTCATGTAGGTACTGATAAATTGCGTACCATGGTAAAAGCCATGCGTGAGCGCATCATCGAATGGGGCGGTGAAGTCCGCTTTGGTTCTAAGGTAACAGATTTATTTATTGAAAATGACCGTATCGTAGGCGTTGAAGTTAATGGTAGTGAGCGTATTGATACGACTGTTGTTTTGTCTGGTGTAGGCCATAGTGCACGTGACACATATGAAATGCTTTATAAACGTAATGTGGAAATGACGGCAAAACCATTTGCTATCGGTGTTCGTATTGAGCATGATCAAGCTGTAATCGATGCGTCCCAATATGGCGTGGAACCATCTAGCTTGGGCCTCGGTGCAGCAGAATACTCCCTCGTGTACCATGATAAAGAATCAGGCCGTACTGCATATAGCTTCTGTATGTGCCCAGGAGGTCAAGTAGTAGCATCTGCCTCTGAAGATGGTGGCGTTGTCGTAAATGGCATGAGTTTATACGCTCGGGATAGCGGTGTTGCTAATAGTGCTATCGTAGTCAACGTAGGTCCAGATGACTTTGGTACTCATCCATTAGATGGCATCGCATTTCAACGAGAATGGGAACGCAAGGCCTATGAGTTGGGCGGTTCTAACTTCCATGCACCTGCACAAACAGTAGGGCAGTTTTTAGGGCTTTCACAAGCACCTAGCGTACAAAATAGTATATATAGCTACGAGCCAGGTGTTGTAAATTGCGATTTACATGATTGCTTGCCATCATTCGTCACATCCGTATTAGAGCGTGCCTTGCCATACTGGGGACGTCGCATCCGAGGGTTTGATGATCCTGCGGTGTGTATGACAGGCGTTGAAACACGTACCTCTGCGCCGCTCCGTATGGGACGCAATGAAGAACGCATTTCTCCTACTGTAGGAGGTTTCTATCCTATGGGTGAGGGGGCTGGCTATGCAGGGGGAATTATGAGTGCTGCCCTTGATGGCGCGGAAACGGCCATTTTATGTATGGCAAAATACGCAAAACCTAATTAGTGGGAATTATACTGATGAATTGAATTACAGTATAGATTCATACTATTTATGTAATATAGATGTGACTTTATAGTAGGTATGCTTTCTATATTATGATATAATACACAACAGTAATTATTGAAAAGATACACACGGTAGATATATAGACTTGTGAAACTTTCACAAATCCTTAGAGGAGGATAATTATGGCTCGTTTATTTGGTACAGATGGTGTACGTGGTGTTGTTAATGAGTTTTTAACGCCGGAATTAGCCTATCATTTAGGTCGTGCGGCAGGAACGCATTTTGGTAAGAAAAAGGATCACCCTACGTTCTTGATTGGTCGCGATACACGGATTTCTGGTTCTATGCTTGAAAGTGCATTAGCGGCGGGCATTTGCTCTGTTGGTGGTAATGTAGTAATTGCAGGCGTTATCCCAACTCCAGCAGTAGCGTACCTTGTACGTCAACAAGGTTTTGATGCGGGTGCTGTTATTTCTGCATCTCACAATCCATATCCAGATAATGGCATTAAATTCTTTGATGGTAATGGCTATAAATTACCTGATGAAGTGGAAGATGAATTGGAAAAATATGTTCGTCAAAGTGCAGATAATGAATTGGCGCGTCCTACTGGTGATGGTATTGGTAAAATTGAGTTCAATAGTAACTTGGCTCATTTATATGCTCATTTTGTACGTCACACAATCGATACGTCCCTTGAAGGTTTGACTATCGTTTATGATGGTGCTAATGGCGCAGCGTCCAGTGTAGGTCCGGAAATTTTGTCTGGACTAGGGGCTAAAGTCATCAATATTAATGTGAATCCAGATGGGTTGAATATCAATCATCATTGTGGTTCCACACATATTGAAGGCTTACAAGTAGCCGTACAACAACATAATGCAGACCTTGGTATTGCTAATGATGGCGATGCTGACCGCTGTTTATTGGTTGATGAAAAAGGTCAAGTCCTCGATGGTGATCAAATCATGTTGCTATGCGCCCTTAAGTTGAAAGAAGAAGGAAAACTTAAAGGTGATACCATAGTTGGTACCGTTATGAGTAATATTGGATTCCATAAAGCAGCAGAAGAACTTGGTATGAAAACAGTTTCCACTGCTGTTGGTGATCGATATGTATTGGAATACATGCGTGAACATAATCTTTCCGTTGGTGGTGAACAATCTGGTCACGTAATCTTTTTAGATCACAATACCACTGGTGATGGCATGTTAACAGCTGTTCAAGTGGCAGCTCTTATGAAGGAGAAAAAGCAACCTCTTTCTGAATTGGCCGGCATTATGACAAAATACCCACAAGTTCTTGTAAATGTTCGTGTAGCTACAAAAACTGGCTGGGAAGACAATGACCTCATCAAAGCTGCTATCGTAACAGCTGAAGGAGAACTTGGTGATGAAGGTCGCGTTTTAGTACGTGCATCCGGGACAGAACCACTCATTCGTGTCATGGCTGAAGGGCCTAACCAAGAAGAACTACAATCCCTGTGCCAAGAAATTGCTGATATTATCGGTAGAGAACAAGGGTTGGCTGAATAAAAGTAGGGTGTGAGGAGGCAGAGGAGCTTGCGACGATGAAGCCCACACATCACTTTGTTCCGAGTGTAAGATTTCGCCAAGCAAAATCCACAGCGAGGAACCATCTTTACTGAGATTAATCCTATGGATTTTAATAATTGTGAATCCATTCTACAATTTGATATCAAAGGTATCCCCTCCTATATATGTCCCTTTGCTCCGTCCTACGTAAAGTCACTGCAGGAACATATATAGGAGGTTTAGAGATGAGTGATATTTAAAATTGAATAATCATAATGAATAATCTTTTTATTTTGGTTTATTCTAAGCTTAGAGGGTGAAATTATGAAAACAATAGGTTTAATTGGGGGAATGAGCTGGGAAAGTACGATTACGTATTACCAAGTCTTGAATGAAACTATTAAGCACGTTTTGGGCGGCTTACATTCAGCAAAATGTATTTTATATAGCGTCGATTTTGAAGAGATAGAAAAGTGTCAAGTAAATGGAGATTGGGTCAGAAGTGCTGAAATTTTATCCGATGCTGCTCAATCTTTAGAAAAGGCTGGTGCTGATTATATTGTTATATGCACGAATACAATGCATAAAGTAGCGGATGAAATAAAAAGACATATTCACATTCCACTTCTTCATATTGCGGAAATGACTGCAGTAGAGTTGGAAAAATCAGGTATTACAAAGGTAGGTCTGCTCGGTACCAAGTACACGATGCAACAAGATTTTTATAAATGTATCTTGGAAAATCGGGGGATTCATGTTGTTATACCTAACGAAGATCAAGTCGAACTTGTGAATGATATTATATATAATGAATTGTGTTTAGGTGTTATTTCTAATGAATCTAAACAACAATACTTAGATATTATTGGTGATTTGGTAAAATCTGGTGTACAAGGTGTTATCTTAGGCTGTACTGAAATTGGGCTACTTATTAAACAAGATGATACGGATATACCTTTATTTGATACTACATTGATACATGCAAAAAATGCGGCTTTAATTTCTATTGATAGAGCATAATATAGTTAGGTTTTATTTTGTTCAAGCAACATAACTCTCTATTAGATATTTTATTCATTTTTAGAATATTTAATAGAGGGTTATTTTTATGCAATTAGAATTAGATAGAGGCTAAAGGAAATCTTTTTGTATAGTTTGAATTTATATGAGCGGCGTTATTATAGGCACAACAGTATATAAGTAATAAATTATGTTATTATAAACATATGGTCTAAAACATGTTCGGTGATAGTAAAGGTGTAATATGAAACTTGCTATAAGAGAGTATTGGCAAAATCTAAAAATAGAATATGAAACTACTTATAAGGTATCTATATTTAGTGATTATAATGTATTAAAGGAATATGTAGAGTGTTTTAAAACATACTTGAATGGTTTGCTGCATGAGCATCCGCATGATTTAAATATAGTATGTGCTTTAGCAACTGTTGAACAGGTGTTGCGGCATGAAGAAAATTCAATACAACTATTAGAAGAGTTTCTCAGAAAATATATAGAAGAACTGAGTGATACCGATAAAGCAAGAGTTTATACTAATTTAGCTTTTTATTATAACGATGAGGGAAATATAAAAGAATATGACTATCTATCTGCAGCTGTGAAGCTAAATTCTCCATATATAGAAACTTACAGAGGGCTGGCTTTATATCATTTTTCAGCTTATAGAGATAAAGGTTCTGTAGAGGAATTGAAGGAAAGCTTACGTGCCTTTGAAAAGGGAAGAACAGTATCCGATGGTTATGAAATGAACTTTGGCTATGCAGTGTGTTTGTTTGAGCTTAAGGAATACGAGAAAGCAAAGGTCATTTTTGAAGAGTTATTAAAAAGCTATCCCAATAGGATGAGGTTACTAGTTTGTATTGCTTATTGTGATGTGTATTTAGGTAATAAAAAGCAAGCCCTCGATCGTTTGAAGCAAATTAAGCTTGGAGGCGATGTAGCATATCATTTAAGTAATGATGAAGTTTTTGAGTTTGATATCATTGACGTCTATTATATATTAGATGAGTATAGCCTATTCTTAGACGAATGTGAAAAGGCTAAAGAGCACTGTGATTTAAGTGATGGCCCTTATTACTTTGGTCTTTGGATTATGAATCAACATGATATGTTCCGTCGTGAAGTGGACAAGCAACGAACAGAAATATTGGCATGCATTGGAAATGCAAAAATGGACGAAGACTTTGATAGCGAAGAAGAAAAGCAGGACTATATCAAAAGCTGGGAAGATGATTTAGAGAATCTAAATTTGTTGGAACATAAAATTAAAGACGAAAACTACAAACCTATGGTTAAATTAAAACTGTGGCCTATATATGGCTGCTATTTAATAGACCGTTTAACTCATAACTTATAATACGCTAACTTCATAGTGATAGGGCTAAAGAATATTTATATAGTTGAAGTTTTATAGTTTTGATTGAAAAAGAATAGCACTACTTTGGATTGGAATAATTCAAAGTAGTGCTTTTATTATTATTTATCAGCCACAACGAGTTTGTATCCATTTAAGTGAATGTTACTACCTGTTGAGTCTTCGTTGTTCAAGGATTTTACATAGCTGTCGCCTGTTAATATCCAATTGGAGTCTTTGCTGAGTTTCACAGTTACTTCTTTAGCAGCATTGTCTGTGTTTACAGCGCCTACAAGACTAGATCCATTTGTCATGTCTAGTGCGATGGTACTGATTGAATCAGCCACAATATTACCGCTTAGTTCTTGATTAGATGTGCGGAGTGTAAGATGACCGCCGTTCTCACCAGTTTTTCCCCAACGGGAGTCGGCAGCTGCTTTCACTAGGGTAGAAGTGTTCGGCATAGAGATTACATTGTTAGAAAGGTCTACTTCAGCAGTAGTGTTGTTTACATAGAGGAACGCACCCGTAGCGTGAGTTGTAAGTGTGTTATTTTCTGCTTTCAGACGAGCAATACCGTTTTCAGCATCACCAGAGAAGCTTTGATATAGCATGAAACCATTATCTTTGTAGCCTGTTACATTGGAGTTTGTAAGGGTAATAGAATTTTTACCTTCTACGACGCCAATTTCACTGTTATTCGCTATGCCGTTGACATTGTTCACTATAATATTACCCGTGGAGTAGATAACAGGACTGCCTTCGCCAGATGTCGTAAGTTTGGCTGCTTCTGTGGTGATAGTGCCTTCTCCGCGATCTGTAGCAAGTGTAGCAGAGTGAGCCCCTTCAGTGGTGATAGTTAGGTTTTTGCCATTTACCGTACCTTTGTAAGTAGCATCTAAACCACGAGAGGAATCGCTTTTGGTGTGAATATTAGTATTTTCTACGTTGATAACAGAGCCTTCACCAGTGGCAAAGACTGCGTTAGAGCCTTTAGAGTTAGATGTAATATTACTGCCTTTAATATTGATTTGGCTCCCCTCGATACCGAGGACTACTGCATTTTGACCACGGAAATTGCTGTTGTCATCGCTTGTAGTGTCGCCTGTTTTATCGAAAACGCTATTTTCAATATCAATTACCGCTTTATTTTTACCGATGAAAGCATTCTGATCGGCCGTTGTGTTTGTCATCGATTCGTGAGCAATGGATTTGTTTTCTGTAGCGATAGTTGTGCCTTTAAAAGTACTAGGATCTACTTCAACTTGTGGTGCCATTCCATTAGGGGCTCCATTCTGCATAGCTGTTGGAGGCATACCGTTAGGAGTGCCAGAAGGAGGATTCCCATTTGGAGGTATTTGGTTAGACGTGCCTGTAGGGACATGACCGGCAGGTGGTTTGCCGTGAGGTGCACCGGTTGGAGGTGTGCTTCCTTGTGCAGATGGTACTGTTTTAGTTTGTTCTGTTGTGGTTACAACTGCTACGTTGGTATTAGTTTGAGTCTCTGCAGCTAATGTTGGGATAACTGCTAATGTCGATAAAGCGGCACCAAGGACTGCAGGTAACACCCAACGACGTAATTTTCTATATGATAAGCTATTCTTTTTAGTTTTATGTTGTTTCTTTATAGTTGTTTTATTCATGATTAATATCTCCCAAATTATATACATACATTTTGAAAATACAACAAAATCTAATTGCGTAAAATTTAGAATGATAGAAGTATAATTTCTTACAATGAAAAGGATGTGAAGCATAGAAACAATCTTTTTTATTCCTTTTGACTTATCTGTGGTGGTTTACTTTTTATCGATTTTTCTAGTATAATATACCTCAGTACATATTTTATTTTGTACTGATTCTGCCGTATATCATAGAAAGGAATTCCAAATTCGTAAAGGCGAATAGCGCAAGTACCCGCGAAGGCAGTCGTTAGGGTAGACGAGGTGAAGAGTGATCGAGTCATCAGCGGATGCTCTTCCGGCATATTCATGTCGTAACAGGTATTAAAAAGCCCATCGGTAACGATGGGGACAAAGTATATCTGAATGAATTGTATTGAACTAATATTTAATACATTAAATAGAATATTAATCTAGAATATTAATTAGTTAGCCTTAGTTTTTGCTGGGGCTAGAAATACCCCCAGTTATAGGAGGATATACGTATGTGCGGTATCGTAGGATACATTGGCTTTAATCAAGCATCTGATTTCTTGTTGGACGGTATGGCAAAGTTAGAATACCGTGGTTATGACTCTGCAGGTATTGCTGTTATCGGCCCTGAAAATGTTATTAAAATTCAAAAGAAGGTTGGCCGTCTTGCTAATCTTGAGGCAGTTGTGAAAGCAGATCCTAATGAAGGAACTGTAGGCATTGGTCATACACGTTGGGCTACACACGGTCGTCCATCCGACATGAACGCCCACCCTCATGCATCTGAAGATGGTAAATTTGCTGTTGTACACAACGGCATTATTGAAAACTACATGCCTTTAAAAGAAGAGCTTATTGCAAAAGGGTACCATTTCAAATCTGAAACTGATACAGAAGTTGTAGCTCATTTGTTAGAGGATATGTACGATGGCGATTTCGTGGGCACAGTACGCCGCATGCTAGCTCGTGTTGATGGTGCGTATGCTCTTGAAATCATCTGCTCCGATGAGCCAGATAAAATCATTTGTACTAAAAAAGAAAACCCATTGGTTATCGGCCTTGGCAAAGGTGAAAACTTTGTAGCATCCGATATTCCAGCTATCATTAACTACACACGTGATACATACATCTTGAGCGATGGTGAATTAGCTATCGTAACTCGCGATAATGTATCCGTATTCGACCGTGAAGGTAACCCTGTTGATAAAGAGGTATTCCATGTAAATTGGAACGCTGAAGCAGCAGAAAAAGGTGGTTATGAGCATTTCATGTTGAAAGAGATTCATGATCAACCTAAAGCTGTTCGCGATACATTCGGTACACATATCTCTGAAGATGGTAAAACAGCAATCTTTGATGAGCTAAATTGGACTGCTGAAGATGTAGCAGCTTTCAATAAAATTCTCATCGTTGCATGCGGCACTGCATACCATGCAGGTCTTGTAACAAAACAATATATTGAAAACTTGGCGCGTATTCCAGTTGATGTGGAAATAGCATCTGAATACCGTTACAGCAACCCATTGACTGATGATAAAACATTATGTATCGTTATTAGTCAATCTGGTGAAACATCCGATACATTGGCGGCTTTGAAAGAAGCTAAACGCCTTGGTGCCAAATCATTGGCCATTACCAATGTTGTTGGTTCCAGCATTTCTCGTGAAGCAGATAACAAAGTTTACACATGGGCTGGCCCTGAAATTTCTGTAGCGTCCACAAAAGCGTACACTACTCAATTAGTAGCGGGCTTGTTGTTCGCCGTATACCTAGGTCAATTAAATGGTAAATTAAATCCAGCCTTAGCCGAAGAAATTCTTAGCGGCGTTAAAAACCTACCATCCTTGATTCATGAAATCTTTGAAGTAGACGAAGATATGAAAGCCTTTGCTAAACATTATGGCTTCAAATCTGATGCATTCTTCTTGGGCCGTGCTATCGACTATGCAGTAGCGATGGAAGGCGCTTTGAAGTTGAAAGAAATTTCTTACATCCACGCTGAAGCATATGCTGGTGGCGAATTGAAACATGGTACATTGGCTCTTATCGAAGAGGGCGTACCTGTTATTGCATTGGCTACACAAGAGGATGTTTACGATAAGATGATCAGCAACATCCGTGAAGTAAAAGCTCGTGAAGCTATTGTAATCGGTATTGGCATGAAAGGTGACGAAGAATTATCTAAACACGTAGACCACACAATTTATGTGCCTCGTGCGAATAAATTTATCGCTCCAATCTTAGCAGTTGTACCATTGCAACTATTGGCGTATTATGCAGCAATTACACGCGGTGCAGACGTAGATAAACCACGTAATTTGGCTAAATCTGTAACCGTAGAATAATATATAACCAACAGTGCTTTGGCACTGTTGGTTTATTTCAATATAGGGAGACTATTATGGCAGTTATATTTTCCGGCATCCAACCAAGTGGGGAGTTAACACTTGGTAACTATTTGGGGGCTTTACGTAATTTCTTAGACTATCAAGATACTGATGAATGTTACTATTGTATCGTTAACCAACATGCGATTACGGTACCGCAAGATCCAAAAGAATTATTTCAAAACACTCGTAATTTGGCTGCATTGTACCTTGCGGTTGGCCTTGATCCTAAAAAGGTAACATTGTTTGTTCAATCCGAAGTACCTGAGCATGTTAAGCTCGGTTGGGTTATGCAATCTATTAGCTATGTTGGCGAATTAGAGCGTATGACTCAGTACAAGGATAAGTCTCAAAAGCAAGGGGATTCTATTCCAACTGCATTGCTTACGTATCCACCGTTGATGGCGGCAGATATTCTGCTATATGGTACGAATTATGTTCCTGTAGGGGAAGACCAAAAGCAACATCTTGAGTTGACTCGTAATTTAGCAGAGCGTTTTAACCGTAGATTTGGTGAAACTTTCGTAGTGCCTGATATCAAGGTCGGCGAAGGTGGCGCTCGCGTTATGAGCTTGCAAGAACCAACTAAGAAAATGAGTAAATCTGATGATAACCAAAATGCTACAATCCGTCTTTTGGATGCACCAGATTTAATCGTGAAAAAGTTGAAACGAGCTCAAACTGATTCTGATAATGCGGTTCGCTATGATAAAGAAAATAAACCAGGCATCTCTAACTTGATGGGAATCTACCGTGCTATTACAAAAGATAGCTACGAAGCTATCGAAGAAATGTACGCAGGCAAAGGTTACGGTGTATTTAAATCCGATATTGCCGATTTATTAGTAGCAACCCTTGAACCAATTCAACAACGTTACAATGAATTGATTACAAGCCCTGAACTGGATGTAATCCTTGATGAAGGGGCTGCTAAGGCGCATGCTAAAGCAAGTGCAATGTACCGTAAGGTAGAACAAGCTATGGGCTTGTGTCGTAAATAAAATCATATAGTAGACTTTCAATTTGTGAGGTAAACCATGACGAAACAAGAGGCGATGGAACGCTTTTCATCAGGTGCCGTACAACAGAGCTTAGAAATACATCGCGGTATACAATGGACCGGTCGCATCATCGGTCTAGTTGCGTGTGCGTTGATTGTAAAATATATGCCCTCAGACTGGGTGGAACGTGTATGGTATTATCTGTTGTTGCTCGTGATATTATGGACCCTTCATAGATTAGGTGAAAGTCAAGCTTTTATCTGTGAAAAGGGCCTCGTGTTAAAACGTAGGCCTTTTTCTGTGAAAGAATACTTTCACAGTTTATTCTATGGGGATGAATATTTCGTCTTTGTTGATTATGAGCATATTATTGGATTCACTGAGGAATGGCGTGAGTTGCAAGCAATGAATGGTCATGGTGGGATCTATGTGATACCACTTGATCTGCATCAGATGGCGTACAAGGATAAAATGGCGATGATTGAGGCTATCCATAAACATACGCAGTCATAAAGTACAGGTATGAAGCGTCATATAATATAGGTATACAGAAATATAAATATAGGACTACAGAAACATAAAGCAAATGAATCTAGAATCATAAACTATATATGTGGAGAGTCTGTAAAATAAAAAATATAAAATTCATCGAATTAACTATTTACAACTTTAATGAACTAAAGTATAATACAATCATTAAGTACGGAATCTAAATCTGTATTGAACATATTATTAAGTAGTAAATAGGCGATAATCGCCGTGGAGGATAGTTATGAATTGGAAAAAGATGATGGCCGTAGGCCTTGCAGCCGTGTCTATGATGGCATTTGTAACAGGTTGTGGCGGTGATGCTAAAAAAGCTAATACAGAATTGCCTAAGAAAGTTGTTATCGGTTTAGATGATAGTTTCCCTCCAATGGGCTTTAAAGATGAAAAAGGTGAAATCGTTGGCTTTGATATCGACATGGCTAAAGAAGCAGCTAAACGTGCTGGCATGGATGTAGAGTTCAAAGCTATCGACTGGTCTAGTAAAGAAGCGGAACTAAAATCAAAAAAAATTGATGCGTTGTGGAATGGCTTAACAGTTTCTCCTGAGCGGGAGAAAAATATTTTGTTCTCCAATACATATATGAAGGATAAACAATATGTCATTGTTCGTAATGACGATGATTCCATTAAAGGTAAAGCCGATTTAGCTGGTAAGGTAGTAGGCGTGCAACAAGCTAGTACTGGTGAAGCAGCATTGCAAAACGACCCAAGCGGTAAGACTGTTAAAGAAACAAAATCCTATGCGGATTTTGTAAGTGCCTTCATGGATCTTGGTATTGGTCGTGTTGATGCGGTTATTGCTGATGGTGTAATCGCTCGTTATCTCATGACAAAAGAACCTGGTAAATACAAAATCGTAGAAGGTACTGACTACGGTGTTGATAATTTCGCTGTTGGCTTCCGCAAAGATGATACTGCTTTGCGTGACAAAATTAATGGTATCTTAGCTGAAATGAAAAAAGACGGTACTGCTGATAAAATTGCTGAAAAATGGTTAGGCTCAGGCGCAGACTTAGATAAGAGCGATGCTAAATAGTACAATTCGTGATATACTAATAGTACTATGGTCAGTAGGTACAACTGATAATTAAAGAACGAAATGTACACTAGAGAAGCGGCCAGATGGCCCTTCTCTAGTCGTGTTTTGAAGGAGTCTTTCATGTTAGATTATTTATTGCAGATTATCCCAACTATCGCTGATGGTTTAAAGGTAACCGTATCGCTATTCTGTATTGTATGGATTTTATCTATTCCTGGTGGCATTTTAATGGCTATGTTACGCCTATCTAAATTGCCTTTAGTAGATAAGCTTGTCGATGCGTTCGTATATTTAATGCGGGGCACACCGTTGATGCTACAAATCTTATTCGTCTATTATGCATTACCAATCATCACAGACGGTGCCATTCAAATGGATGATGCGACGGCAGCAGTTCTTACCTTCGTATTAAACTACGCAGCTTATTTATGTGAGATTTTCCGTGGGGGTATTCAATCTATCTCTCGAGGTCAGTACGAAGGGGCGAAGGTGCTTGGTTTTACCTATGCACAAACTATGCGTAAGATCATCTTGCCACAAATGTTTAAACGTGTATTGCCTCCTCTTGCGAATGAGACGATTAACTTATTGAAAGATACATCTCTCGTGTATGTATTGGCGATGAATGATATCTTGCGTATTACAAAATCTATCGTACAACGTGACTTTGATATTTCTGCATTCCTCGTGGCAGCATTATTCTACTTGATCTTTACCTTTATTTTAACGAATATCTTCAACTACTTAGAACGAAGATTTGCTGTATACGAAGATTAATCTAATTCTATGATAGTTTGTCGTATGTAATGATGTAGCTAGTTTTATAGGTGAGATACTTTTATTTGATGCTATAGATGCGATTTTGTAGATGAGATATCTTTACTTGAGGTGCTGGTTATATACTTAATATGACGACGTAAGAGGTACTTATGACATTTGTAAATATGGAGCGTATTGAAAAACGCTTTAATAATCAATCAGTATTGCGCGATGTGTCGCTTAAAATGAATAGAGGAGAAATCGTTTCTATTATTGGACCTTCTGGTTCAGGTAAATCCACATTTTTACGCTGCTTGGGCCAGTTAGAAACGATTGATGGAGGCTCTATTACCGTTGATGGTACGGTTCTTGCTAGTACTGAAAATGGGGTTGTAAAATATGCTTCTCCTCAAACTCAGCATGAATTATTGCTTCGTATGGGGATGGTATTCCAATCTTTTAACTTGTTCCCACATATGACGGTATTAGATAATATTATGATTGCTCCACGTATGGTAAAAGGTATGAAAGATGATGAAATCTCACCGATTGCAGAGCAATTACTCAATAAAGTAGGGCTATGGGAAAAACGTAATATGTATCCATCTCGCTTGTCTGGTGGTCAGCAACAGCGTGTAGCTATTGCTCGTGCGTTAGCGATGAATCCTGAAATTATGCTCTTTGATGAACCTACATCTGCTCTCGATCCAGAGCTTACTGGTGAGGTTCTTAAGACGATTAAACAATTGGCGGACGATCACATGACGATGATTATCGTAACCCATGAAATGAACTTTGCTCGTGAAGTATCGGATCGTGTTATCTTTATGGCTGATGGTGTTATCCAAGAAGAAGGAACACCAGAACAAATTTTTAATCATCCGCAGAACGAAAGAACGAAAGCGTTTTTGGATAATATGTTATAGGAGGTTCTATGAAGTTACGTTTATTTGCGGCAACCTTAGCTGTCATGGCTTTGGGAACGACTTCTATTATGGCGGAAGGTTTACAGAAGACGCCTGATACACCTTTATCTATTGTGGAATCTCAGAAGGATTCTGCATCTATTTTGCCAGAACAATACAAATCCTATGCTACTAAGATGAACACGGTGGTAAAGGATTACAAAAATGGTTATATGTTCTCGATTCCTTGGCGTGTAGCTGATGGTGTTATGATAGATATGGATGTGCGTAGTGAGAGTGAACATATTCAAGGGTATTCCTTTAATTTAGCGGGCCCTACGCAAGAGGATTCCTATACAGTATCTTTTACTAAGCGTAATAATACACCACAAGAAGGGGTATCTCAAAAAGAATGGAATACAACTTGGTATGGTGTACCTATTAAGGGCATGTCTAATGAGGAGTATTTGAATATTTGGCGCCAACATAGCAATAACTTTGAACATAATGATATTGTTGGTGGGTTCTTTACTAAGAAAGGTGCAGTTTCCGCACGCTGGGATAAGAGTACACCAAAATCTTATGCAGATATGACATCTACAGAGCCGGTTCAGTCTGTATTTGAAGCAGAATTTATCATGGAGAAAGATCCAACTCATCGGTACAATTTGTCTAGCACATATGCTCCTGTTCGTGCAGAGTTTATGGAACTAGGTTTGATGGAGCATACCATTCCATCCTTTGAACTAATCAATAAGCGTGGTTCTAATGCTATTAAAGGGGTTAAAAAAATACTAACCGGCACAAGCGATATCAGTGTTGTAGAAGGTATCAAATTTACCTATCCGAAAGGTTTTACCCGTCTTAATGAAAAGGGCAAGATTGCTTTCACTAAACATAATGTACGCCTCGACATTGAGTCCTTTACAATTCCTGTACAAGCTGTTAGCTCCGGCATGCCAACTATGATGGCTAAGCAAATGCTTGGTGATTATTATCTTAAACAATTGGTTGATGTGAACAAGGCCACAATTACTCGTTATGAAACGCATATTATTGACGGTAATGTGATGTTCTATTTGGCGGGACATATGAAAAATCCAAATACGTCTGATACATCTGTAGCGGAACCAGTATCCTTTGGCGCGACGATTATTCTTGGCAATGAAGGTAATGTGGCAGTAGCTCGAATGATTGGTCCATCCGGTAGTAATCTTGCTACTCAGGAATTTATAGATATATTAGATGGCTTTAAATTGACTACTACACTCAATACAAACCAATCGTCTCAAGTTCTTTAATATACGCATAATATTCTTTTATTTGTATAATTCTGTACGATTTGTGCTATAATGTAATAAATCCTCAGAAAAAAGAGGAGTTTTCCTTGATGGTCTAGAATATATTAGTATAGGCTAAACGATATTTGATCATATCCCCTTTGAGGGATTAGGAATAGGAGGGGTTATTATGGTTACCTACAAAACTATTGTCGTACCTACTGATGGTTCTGAAAATGCTAAACGTGCGTTGGAACATGCTCTCGCTGTAGCGGATCGCAACCAAGCTGAATTGATTGTTGTTCACGTTGCAAATATTGTGTCTGCTATTTCCAATTTTGATCAAACACCAATTTCTGGTGGATACGTATCTGAGCAAATTGCTGAGGATATGGAAGAAACTGGTAAGGAAATTCTTAATGATGTAGTGAAAGAAATTCCTGCAGGCGTAAAAGTTAAAAGTGTTTTCGAAGTTGGCTCCCCTGGTCCTGCATTACTTGCAGTGGCAAAAAAATACAATGCTGATCTCATCGTAATGGGTAGCCGTGGCCTTGGCCCTTTGAAAGGCTTATTCATGGGTAGCGTAAGTAGCTATGTAACTAGCCACTCCACTTGCCCTGTATTAATCATTAAATAATTTATATCTTATATAGATATGATAAAAAAAAAGAGACTTTGGTTTCTCAAAGTCTCTTTTTTATATTAAAAATGATATAATGTTTATATGTATGCCATACATATTGGCGTTATACGTTAAGTCGTATCGATTAGTGAAACAGAAGAGCTACAAAAAAGAATGAATAGGATTGAAAAGGGGGATTATATGACCGACAAACAAGAATCATTGCTGAAGCTAGCAGAACTGTTTAAAATCTTGGGTGATCCTACACGCCTTAAAATAGTAGAGCTATTATTAGAAAGTGAAATGTGTGTTAATCACATTGCAGAAACCATGGAGATGGGACAATCTGCTATTTCTCATCAATTGCGTGTATTGCGCCAAGCACGCCTTGTTACATATCGTAAAGATGGGAAAACAGCATACTATTCTCTAAACGATGATCATGTTGAATGTTTAGTTCGCATGGGGATGGAACACGTAGCTCATCAATAATTACATTTTAGTATCAGGAACACATTTCGTCCTATTTAGGAGGAAATGTGTTTTTATATTTAATCTGAGTTGTATCTGATTATGGAGAAGTATATAAAGTGAATCTGTTAATGAAAAATATAGGAATATTAGTGGTATTTTTAGCTACTGTATTCTTATCAACAAAATCTATATGGGCAAAACTAATTTATTTAGATTCACTGAGCCCCTTGAATGTTCTTGTGTGTAGGGCTGTTTTATCATTACCTTTTTTTCTTATACCAATGATTCGTTTTGATTGGAATAGCGTGAATAAAAGTAAGGTTTTTAAATACTCATTTTTTGGAGCTATTCTTTATTTATCTTCATCTATAGCTGACTTTATAGGATTATTATATATATCTGCCTCATTAGAACGTGCTGTTCTATTTACATTTCCAATTTACGTTTTTCTGTTATCTTCAGATTTATCACGCATTACATTTTCAAAAGTAGTTCTAATTGTATCTACTGTGCTAGGCTTAGCAATTATGTTTAATCCTACCGTTGATAACCACCTTATAGATACTTTAATAGGTATTTCACTAGTTTTACTTTCTGCCATTTTTTGGGCGTTGTTTATTATTTATAGTAAGAGGGCTGTTTCGAATATTAGTCCTACTATTTTTACTAGTACTTATATGTGTATAACTACAGTACTTTTACTTTTTGGCTTTATAATTGATAGCAAAAATTTTACTACGTTTTTAACGCTTCAAACTCATACTATGATTTATTTAGTATTTTTGGCCATTTTTTGTTCTATCATTCCTTCATACTTGATGTCTTTTGGTCTTAAAAAAATTAATGCATCTCTTGCAGCAGTTATTAGTGCAATGGGACCAATAGTTACTTTAGGTTTAGATGTAGTTATTCTTAATCATAATTTAGCCTTGAATGAAATTATCGGTGCTATAATTGTTACAGCTTGTGTAACTTGTTTAACAAGGCTAAATGCTAAGGCATAAAAAATCACTCATAGCCATACGACTATGAGTGATTTTTTATTTTAATATAATGGGAATAGGTAATAGGCTATAGTAATAAACAGTGGCATAGTTATAGCGGATAAAATGGTAGTCCCCATTACGATTTGTGTTGCATATTCTGGATTATTCTTCATTTCAATAGCAATAAGAGACATATTGATAGCGGTAGGTACGCTGTAGGTTATGATGATGGTTTGTGCCGCTATTGGATGCATAGGACCGTAGAACATTATAAATAGTATGGTAATACCGGCGGCTATGAGTGGGCTCACAATGAGTCGTAAGGTCGATGCGAGCATGACATCCATCTTGAAGAAGTTTAGCGGTGTTCTATTAATCTGTACACCTAAGGCAATCATAGCGACGCCAACGAAGGCATTGGCAAATATATTGAGCGGTGCAAAGAAGAAGAGGCCGTGTAAATCAAAAGGGAGTAGGTGGCAAAGTAGTGCTAGTGGAATGGCATATACCATGGGCATGTGAAATACGACTTTTAGTGCATCCCTAGGGGTTAATCGTCCTGCTCCCGCTTGGTAGAAACCGTAGGTATTACTGCTAATAGTTTGGATAATCATGATAGATACAACACTCACTAAACCTAGATTAGCATAGGGGGTAGCACCATCGATGACGTAGGGAATGTTAGTAAATACAAAGATGGCAAGAGCGACACCCATGTTCCCAACATTATTAAACATGACGCAGTTTTTCAGAGTTGCAATCTTAGCCACATCATAACCTTGCATCTTTCCTACTACATCTGAAAGAATTGAGTTTAGTATTAGTACACAGAGTGCACAGAATACAATTTCCAAGGTACCTGAGTTAAGTTTGGCTTCGTACATCGCTCGAAATATAAAGGTAGGCAGCAGTATATAAAAGTTTAGTTTACTCAGCGTATATAGATCGAGTTTAAATTTTCTATCTAATACAAATCCTACCCCTATAAGTACTAGGATGGGTACCATAGAGTTTATAAAGATATGGCCTACTAATTCGAATAGATTCATCATCTCACCTAGAGTTTCTCATTAATATAAAGGCATAGTTTTAATGTATCATATAACTATATAGCAAATATACAGTTATCTTATATAAGTTAAAAGTGAATAAGCGTTATAGAATGTGCTTATTCTTTATAATATTATCATACCATAGTATGTATTTTTTGGAATTTAAAAAATTATTGATTATAATTTCTTATCATAATCATCAGAAATATCTATGCAATATGTGTTTTTGGATATACGACTTTAACCATCAATTTATAGTATAATATGAATATATTGTATATTTTAGTTTAGTGTTAGATTATGTATCTCTAGGGTGAGTAAGCATAGCTTTATAGCATGGGTCATAAGGGATACACAGGAGAAATTATGAAACGAATTTTATTAGTGTTAATGAGCGTTTTCATGCTTGCCTTTTTAGTTGGTTGTGGTAATGATGCAAGTAAACAAGCTGAGTCGGCTAAACCAAGTACATCTGAAAAGATTACTGTACAAGCTGCAGCGAGTCTTAAAGGTGCTCTTACCGAATTGGCAGATGCATACAAAAAAAGTCATAACTTAGCAGATGATCAAATTGCTATTAACTTTGCTGGCTCTGGTACATTACGTCAACAAATCGAACAAGGTGCGCCAGCTAGTTTGTTCATTTCTGCTGACGAAAAAAACATGAAAATGTTACAAGAGAAAGACTTAGTAACTGATGTAAAACCATTTGTGACTAACGAACTTGTTCTTGTTGTTCCAAAAGGCCAACCTAAAGTTGAATTGAATCAAATCGCCTCCGTAAAACGTATCGTGTTAGGTAACCCTGAAACAGTACCAGCTGGTAACTATGGTAAACAAGTATTAACAAAACTAGGCGTTTGGGAACAAGTAGAACCTAATGTAGTGTATGCGAAAGACGTTAAAGCTGTAACTGCTTCCATTAGCCAAGGTGCTGGTGATGTTGGTTTCATCTATAAAACTGATGCTATTGCAGCGGGCGATGCCGTTGAAATCTCTGCTGTAACACCTGCTGACTCTCATGATCCAGTTATCTATCCAATCGGTATTATCAAAAAATATGACAACGCATTGGCAAAAGACTTCTACCAATACGTAATGAGCCCAGAAGGCCAAAAAGTATTAGAAAAATACGGTTTCTCTACTTCTAAATAAGAGTAAAACGCTAGCTTTCAGGGCTAGCGTTTTCTTATGATACAATAGAGACATTATTGGTATTACTAATAACATTATTTCTAAAGGTATGCTATTTTTAACTGTATGTAATTTCTAGCTCATTTGTAGTGATGACTATTAAATAATCTAGTATATGATATGATTTTAGGCATATAATTTGCTTAAAAATATTTTGGAATTAATGGATATAGTACATATTGTAGAGTTGTTGTGTATAGAAAGGGGGCGTGACATGAGTCCATTATGGCTATCGCTATGGGTAGCAAGTATAGCTCTTATCATAGTGATTGTAAGTGGTTTAGCCGCATGTTATTGGATGAATCGCTGTAAATGGAGTGGCATGGCTATTATTGATGCACTTATTACCTTGCCGCTTGTATTGCCACCAGTTGTTGTTGGCTTTGCTCTTCTCATGGTGTTTACGCCAGGCTATGCCTTTGGCGCATGGCTTGAGGCGCATGGGATGAGCGTTGTATTTGCCGCATCTGGGGCGGTGGTAGCATCTTCAGTTATTGCGTTTCCATTATTTTATCAGACGGTGCGTTCTGCATTACAATCTGTCGATCATAATATGGAGGATGTAGCGCGCACATTGGGTGCTTCAGAGTTACGTATCTTTTTTACTATTTCTGTACCACTCGCTTGGAAAGGCATTTTGACGGGCAGTATTTTAGCATTTTGTCGTGCTATGGGCGAGTTCGGTGCCACAATCTTGATTGCCGGTAATATTCCAAAGGTAACGCGCACCATGCCACTTGCTATCTACTCTTACGTAGAGGCAGGACAGTACATGGATGCCTTTGAATTAGTTATCTATATTTGTGTGCTCACATTGGCGTTGTTGAGCGGGATTCACCTCATCACAAAGGGGTCCTTGTTCCGGCACATTGATAATAATTAGGAGGTCTGATGATTACATTTTCCTTTACCGTAGCTAGACCTTCTGTGACTGTGAAAGCCGATGGTGTACTTTCTTCTGGTATTACCGTGTTAACAGGCCAATCTGGCAGTGGTAAAAGTACATTTATTAAGTGCATTGCAGGGCTTGTGAAACCGACTATAGGTAGCATTCAATATGATGAAACTATATGGGTTGATCGTGACAAAAAAATCTGGGTACCTGCTCAAGAACGTCAAGTTGGCTATATGCCACAAGGTAATATCGTATTTCCACATTTATCGGTGGAACATAATATTACCTATAGTAAACGAGGCACGTCAGAGATGTGTGACAGCTTATTAAAACGCTTAGGCCTTGAGAAATATCGTAAAACGAAAGCAGGTAGCTTGTCTGGTGGTGAGCAGCAACGCGTTGCATTGGGGCGTGCTCTTTACTCTAAACCAACCATCTTGCTTCTTGATGAACCATTATCTGCACTAGACTGGAATTTACGTAAGCATGTTCGAGAGGATCTTGTTTCCATTATTCGCGAATGGGATGTGCCATGTGTATGGGTTACCCATGATGAAAGCGAAGCCGAAATGGTTGGAAATCGGCACTGGACCTGTGAAGATGGGCTCATAGTAAGGCGTTAGCAGTTTTACTTATGAATCCAACGATGGATGTTACGATAAATGCTATTGTAAAGGCTGGTAGTGTTGCACCTATGGAGCTTTCACTATGCAACATATAATGGTATAAACCTACGGATACAGCCCAAATCAACCCGCGAACTAGATAAGCCGAGAGTGTTTGCACTTGTTGGCGATTGACAAAATAGTCTGCCAACAAGATGGCAATCATTGGAGCAAAGACGGATCCGATGAGATATAGGAATTCTGTAATATCGTCCATCGGATATAGGATGGCTGCAATGGCGCCGACAATGGTTACGATAACAGCTACGCCTTTACTAGATGCTCCATTATAGATAGTCGTACTAGATACGCCAGCTGAGTAAGCGTCCATGAAGGTCGTAGTTACAGTGGAGAAGATAATGACGATGAGCCCTGTAAGACCAAGGCCTGCGTTCATCATAATAGTAATGATAGAGTCCCCACCGCCGAAGATCGCCGCGCTAAGGCCCAAGGTGTACATGGCGACACTCGTTACGGTGTAGATGGCAGCACTTGTTAGTGATGCGGAGAAAGGGCTTTTGCTTTCACGAGTATAATCACTGATGAGAGGTAGCCAAGATAAGGGCATAGCGATTGATAGCTCAAGGGCTGCTATAAAGCTCATATTGCCGTTAGTCATGAGGCTACTGTCACTAGGCCATTGAGAAATCATGTGAACTCCCATGTAGAGTGTGAGGCCTAGTAATAAAACAGATACGATGGCTTGAATATAGCCTGTATTGTGAAGACCGATGAAGAGCCATAAAATGACGAGTACCCCAATAGCAATAGTCCAAATCATAGGAGATAGGGGCGCCAGTTCCTGTAAGGCAAGCATGGCATCATAAATCATAATACTAGTCCAACCGATTAGTTGGACCATATTTAAAAAGGCAAAGCCCTTTGCCCCTAAGGGACCAAAGCTAAAGGCTGTCGTGTTCATACTGCCTTGCCGCAAACGGCCACCGATGAGTCCTGCTCCAAAGAGCAGAATACCGCCGATGATATGGCCTAAGATGATGGCATATAGCCCTTGAGTGAGGCCTAAGGGTGCCAGATAGGTACCGGTCATGATCTCCGCTATAGATAGGGCGGCACCAAACCATATCATGGCAAACTGTGGTTGTGTGATATGTGTATCTTTCATACGTCCTCCTTGCCAGGAAGTCATAGAAAAAGCCGAGCTCACAGGAACTCGGCTATTAATCCTCTATGTTCCCTACGTTGGCATTATCCAAATCAGGTTATGGGTTAAAGCATTAGCTTACTCTCAGCCCACTCTTGTGAGCACCCCGTTATGGTTTCATTATACGAGGTGGTGCGGGAACCGTCAATTCTTTTGTTGCATAGATTGTATAATGATGTTATAACTAGAGTATAAAAATATATGGCCACTAGGGGTGCTTTTGCTGAGATTGATCATTCAAAACCCTAGACCTGATCCAGATAATACTGGCGTAGGGAAGTGGAGTGAAACATAATACTAAATTATTACGAGACCATTCCATTTGAGGTGGTCTCATTTTTTATTTAGTTGGAGGTATTATGAAAAAACTGATTATTGCTAGTATATGTGTAGCCTTAGGTGTCGTCTTATCAACTACGTCGATTCCCATTGGCCCGGCCCGAATTTTTCCATTTCAACATATGATAAATGTGATCTTAGCCGTTATAGTTGGGGCGAGATTCTCTGTAGGCGCAGCCTTTAGTACCTCTTGCTTACGTAATGTACTAGCACTAGGCTCTCCACTAGCCTTTCCTGGTAGCATGATTGGCGCTTGGTTATCTGCGTATTTATATAAGAAATACAATGCCATATGGGCGGCGGCTCTAGGAGAAATCATAGGTACAGGTATTCTCGGGGCTCTTATTAGTTATCCAATTGCTAACTTCCTACTAGGTAAACCGTTGGCCTTGTTGACTTTGATTACATCCTTCTCCATGAGCTCTGTTGCAGGTGCTTGTATTGGCTTCGTGGTATTACAAATCTTATCTCGACGTAATTTGTTACACAAGGAGGCATAATGAAATTACATACTGCATTGACAATTGCCGGTACCGACCCTAGTGGTGGCGCTGGCATTATGGCTGATTTAAAATCCTTCCAAAGCCGCCATGTATATGGTATGGCAGTGGTTACCTCCGTAGTAGCTCAAAATACAACAGGGGTTCACCACGTAGAACACCTATCGCTAGAAAGCATAGAAAAACAGTTACACGATGTATATTCAGATATTCTTCCTCAAGCCGTTAAGACGGGCATGATTGCTTTACCAGAGATGATGGATCTCATTTATCCGTATGTGAGCAAGAATATTCCTTATGTGATGGATCCAGTTATGATTGCCACTAGCGGTGATCGACTTGTATCGGATGAGGCCGTCGATTTCTTAAAATCTAAACTCATTCCAGTTGCCACAGTTATTACACCTAATCGTAGCGAGGCAGAGGTGTTAGCGGATATGTCTATTATTTGTGAAAGTGACATCACAACAGCAGCTAAGCGTATTTTACATGAATTAGGACCTCGAGTGGTTATTATAAAAGGCGGCCATATTGGAGATGATGCTACGGATTATGCTTTCACCAAAGATGGAGATGTGCGTACGTGGACAAGTCCTAAATATGATACTGTTCATACTCATGGTACGGGCTGTACCTTCTCAGCAGTTATTACGGCAGAACTTGCTAAAGGACGTGATGTAATGGATGCTATTGGTATTGCAAAGGACTATATCGCTCTAGCTATTAAACATAACCCTGCACTTGGTCATGGCTGTGGACCTGTTAATCATATGGCTTATGGGTTATTGGTAAATGGCCCTCAAACGATGGATGAACTTTTGAAAAATGACTAGAGGAGATAGTTATATGACCTACAACAATCTAAATATAAATGGTTCAAATTGGTCCGAACTGAATATATTAGAGACTCTACGCAAAAGAAACCCTCTTGTTATTTGTATTACCAATGATGTGGTGCGGACCTTTACAGCTAACGGTTTGCTAGCCATCGGTGCATCACCCGTGATGAGTGAGTGCAGCGAAGACTTAAAAGATCTTATCGTTCATGCTGCGGCACTACTCATTAACATTGGGACCGTTACACCAGATAAGGTTACTTATTACAAAGAGGCTATTACGTTAGCGAAGGCTCATGAGGTACCCATTATACTAGACCCTGTGGGTTGTCACGCTGGAGCTTATCGATTATCTGTTGTTTTAGACTTGATTAAAACTAATACTATTTCGTTGCTACGAGGGAACCAAAGTGAAATCAAAGCCATCTATGATGCTCTTAATACAAATCATAAGATTGACAGGTCTCTCTCTGGTAAGGGCGTAGATGGGGAACAAGTTGAGGATAGCGCAATTATAACGTATCGTCTTGCACGCCAAATTAACTGTCCTGTTGTCGCAACGGGCGAAGAGGACTACGTTTCTGATGGAACTCGTGTATTTGCTGTTCCTCATGGGCATCCAATCATGACAGCTGTAACAGGGACCGGCTGTCTGTTAGGGGCTGTGTTAGCTGCGTTTTTTAGTTCCTATTATCCATTCATGCATGACAGGTCTATCGGTGAGTTTCTTGCGTATGCACTGGCTTACTATGGACTTGCTGGTGAAAGTGCGGTTAAGGTGAGCGGTGTAAAACCTGGCAGCTTTAGTGTGGCATTTATGGATGCCTTATATGAATTCGATGATGCGATGCTTTTATCTGGAAACAGAATACGACCCGTAGTTGTGCCCGATCAACTAAAGGTATATTTTATTAGTGGTACGCAAGATGTAGGTTTTAATGAAAGACATTTACTAGATACTGTTGAAGCTGCTTGTCGGGGTGGCGTGACATGCTTTCAGTTTAGAGAGAAGGGCACAGGAACATTAGGAGGGCAACAAAAATTAGAATTAGCTCAACAGTTAAAAGAAATCTGTGCCATGTATAATGTACTTTACATTATTAATGACGATGTAGACTTAGCAGTGGCTGTTAATGCTGATGGTGTTCACGTAGGACAAGAGGATATGCGTTTAGAAGACGTTCGTAATCTTGTAGGAAATAAGGTTGTTGGTATATCCATTCATTCTGTGGAGGAACTTCATAAGACTGATGTAGTGTATGCAGATTGTGTCGGTGTAGGTCCTATGTATGCCACAAGTAGCAAACCTGATGCTCAAGAGCCATGCGGACCAGATCGTATTACTGAGTTACGAGCAGAAGGTCTAACATTACCGTGCGTTGGTATTGGGGGTATTACCTTAGATAACGCAACGCCTGTTTTGCAAGCTGGTGCCAGTGGAGTAGCCGTAATATCTGCTATTGCTCATGCAGATAATCCATATGAAGCAGCAGAAGCATTTAAAAATTTAGTAGATAAAATAAAAATCTAGCAAAAGAATGCAAAAAAAGACGATGACAAATGTCATCGTCTTTTTGTTAAGGAAGTTGTCAGTACTTACTGTAAGTTTAGATTGTACTTACAGGTATAGTTTTATTAAAATCTGTACTTACAGGTTATTAATCTAGTTAGTGTCGTACTTACAGATTAGATGGATTCAACGAAACGGTGGAAGAAAGCTTGTGGATGTGCACATACAGGGCAAATTTTTGGAGCTTCTTCACCAACGTGTACGTAACCGCAGTTAGCACAGATCCAAGCTACTGGTTCGTCATTGTGGAATACTTTGTTACCGGATACTTGAGCTGCTAATGCAAGGTAACGAGCTTCATGACGAGCTTCGATTTTACCAACTTCGCGCATTTGGAAAGCGATTTTAGCAAAGCCTTCTTTTTCAGCTTCGTCAGCGAATTCTTTGTACATTGTAGTATGTTCGTAGTTTTCACCAGCTGCTGCATCGCGAAGGTTAGCTTCGATATCAGCGGAAATATCGCCACCATGAAGAGCTTTGAACCACAATTTAGCATGTGCAGATTCGTTGTGAGCTGTTTCTTCGAAATAGTCAGCGATTTCGTTCATGCCAGCTTTACGAGCTGCACTAGCGTAGAATGTATATTTTTGGAATGCTTGGGATTCGCCAGCAAATGCTGCTTGAAGATTTTTTTCAGTGTTAGAACCTTTTAATTCTGCCATTTTAATACTCCTTTGTACTTACGATAATTTTCAAAATTGTTACTTAACGTATATATTCATAACCACTTGGTTGTGAATGCAATGGAATAGAATACTTATTCTATCAATCTCGAGGGCGACTTCGCCTTAGTAAGAAAACTTATTCTTAGATCAAATAGACACTTGCCTAACTCTTAAAATAGTACTTACTTATTTGTGTATTTCGGCACTTGCCGTCTTAACAGTTTTATATACAATGTGTTATCCGTATACTTAACGAATAATCATTGTTGACTATATTGTAACATACTAAATGAGAAATGCAAGTCTTTTTGTAAAATTTATTTCGAAAATTTTCTAAATGATAAATATTATCAATGCAGTAAAAATATGGGTTTATAAAGATTGAATAGTATGGGGTTTATAAAAAATCTCTATATTGATATTGAGAATGATAACTAAATGAAAAATCATTATTGTTTAGTTACTAATGTTGATTTCTTTAGATGCACTAATATTTCCCTATAAAATATAATGATTAAGCTAAACATTTTTGTGATCTTTTGGTGATTATATAATACTATTTTTCTTGTGTTATGGTTTTAATTATAAGAACAGCAGACATATCAAATCTTTGCAATATATATTTAGGGCGAAAATTTTATGGTTATATAATAGACGATTGAACTATAGAATCAGGATATATTTATAGAACCAACTATTTCATGTATAATAAATATAAATACTGACATAAGTTAAAGGAGGCGCCATGGCATTTGTTAGATATTACGTAGGCGATGTAGTGAAGATGAAAAAATCACATCCTTGTGGCAGTGATGAGTGGGAAGTTAAGCGAATCGGCACAGACTTCCTCATCGTATGTAATGGCTGTGGACATCAACTCTTGATGCCGCGCCCTAAATTTGAAAAGGCTGTTAAGAAAATCGTCTCTCGATTGCCGGAAAATGAGTAGGGAGAAATTATGGTACGACTTACTGATTATGTGACAAGTGGAGGCTGTGCGTGTAAGATTGGGCCTCATATATTGAACCGTGTGCTAAAAGCTGTAACACCCGTTACTAACGAGCATGTTCTCGCAGATATGACTGGTGCCGATGATGCAGGTGTATATCAAATCTCTGATACCTTTGCATTGGTGCAAACCTTAGATTTCTTTACACCTATGGTTAATGATCCTGGTTTATTTGGTAAAATTGCAGCTGCCAATGCACTAAGCGATGTGTATGCTATGGGTGGAACTCCTTTAACCGCGATGAATATCGTAGGCTTTCCGGTTCCTCTCGTCGAGCAAGGTGTTTTGACGGATGTGTTAAATGGGGCTGGTTCGATTGTAGCCGAGGCTGGTGCAGCTATCGTAGGTGGACACAGCATTGAAAATAAGGAACCTATCTTTGGGATGTCTGTGACTGGTCAAGTAAATCCCCATCAGATTTGGAAAAATAAAGGTGCTCAAGTAGGGGACGTGTTGGTACTAACAAAACGCATTGGTACAGGTATTATGAATAATGCGTTGAAAGCAGATTTATTCCCTGTAGGCACGGAACAGGCCGTTACTAGTATGAGTACTTTAAATCGTGCAGCGGCTGAGGTGGCACATAACTTTACAGTTCATGCTTGTACAGATGTTACGGGTTTTAGCCTCATGGGACACTCTGTAGAAATGGCAAGTGCTTCTGATGTGACGATTCATATTAAAGTTTACGATATCCCTCTTTTTGATGATGTCATCGAGGCGGCTCAAATGGGGTTAATTCCGGCTGCATCTTATGGTAATCGCAAGGCTATAACTGAAGTGCAAGTTGATGAGGCCTTGGATCCTGTATGGACGGATATTGTATTTGATCCTCAAACCTCTGGAGGGCTATTATTCTCTGTTCCTGCTAGCGAAGGTGAGCCACTTGTTGAGGCCTTTCATAAGACGGGTATTGACTGTGCTGCTATTGTGGGGACTGTTGAAAGCTTCAGCGGTTTAGCGGTACGCGTTACAGAATAAAATTATAAAAATCAGGTCTATACTATTGAGGATAGATATTTAATTAAATTATTATTAGCTGATAGCTGATAGCTGATAGCTGATAGCTGATAGCTGATAGCTGATAGCTGATACTTTCACAAATTATATGATGTATATAGAGGTGTATGATGAGCAATACAAAGGAATTAACGGTAGATGTGCGCGGTAGCTTGTGTCCAAAACCTGTTATTGAAACTAAGAAGGTAAGTGATGCGAATCCAAATGCTGTTATTACTACAATTGTAGATAATGAAGTGAGCCGCGATAATGTAGAGAAGTTTGGTAAGTCTCGTGGTTATGGTGTAGCTATTCGCCAAGATGGCAAGGATTTTTATCTTACTATGACACCAAATGCAAATCCGGTAACGGAAGTAAGTTGTGAACCTATGAACTATGGAAATCGCGTCATTCTGATGACGAAGGATTATCTTGGTGAAGGTAGTGAAGAGCTTGGCCGAAATTTGATGAAAACCTTCTGGGTATGTATGCTTGAAGCTGACGTAAAGCCTTCTAAGATTTATTTCATCAATAGCAGTGTTAAGATGGTAGTCAATGATTCGGTTCATTTGGAAAATATCAAGAAATTAGCTGAGCTTGGTGTAGAAATTGCAGCATGCGGCATTTGCCTTGATTATTTCGGTGTGAAAGATGAGTTGGGCGTAGGCAGTATTACTAATATGTACGCTATTACAGATGCAATCCTTGGAGATAATATTGTTAAGCTATAATATTAGTATTTTATTTTGATATATCGATTTAGAGCTACTGATTTAAAGTAGATTTCTTATTTCTAGAATGAATCATTGAGATGAAAGACATTTAATCGTATCTACTTTGGTAGGAGGTGAGGCATTGGAAAATAAGAAATTACTTATAGTCTTTACATCCTATTATTTTGGGGATAAGGCAGATAAGGTATTAACAGAATTAGAGGTGCCTCATCAGTTGATGGCTACCCCCCCAGAGCTTTACGATATGTGCGGTTTATCTATTGCAATAGACTCAAGTATAGTGGATCAAGTAAAGACAATTTTAAAAGAACATAAAATTAGTATATCTGGCTTATTTTGGTATGAAAAAGGAGAGCTAGCCGTACCGTATAAAGTCTAGACGTTGTCTAGGCTTTTTTTACTTTAGTGTCCATCTTCATATAACTTGAACGATGAGTGTGGTACTATAGAAACATGATATATTTTATCAATTACAGATATTAATTATGGAGGTATATATGAGTAAATATGAAATAGAAAATGTAAAATTAACAGCCCCTAAATTTGATCGTAAAGATTTAGAGTACGCTATGACATATCGTTATGCATGTAAGAAATTTGATAGTACTAAAAAGATTTCTGATGAAGATTGGCAAGGTATTTTAACAGCGGCGCGATTGTCTCCAACCTCTTTAGGTTTTGAGGCTTACCAATTATTAGTTATTCAAAATCCTGAAATCCGTGAAAAGATGAAGGCTTATGGTTGGGGCATTCAAGCTGGTCTTGAAGCGAGTCATTTCGTAGTGTTCTTAACACGTAAAAAGGTGGATTTGGAATTTGATTCTCCTTATGTACGCTACATTCAAGAAGAGGTGAAACAATTACCTGCTGAAGTCGATGCTATTTATAAAGAAAAATATGCTCAGTTCACAACTGAAGACTATAAAACATTTGAGTCTGATCGTGCTGCCTTTGATTGGTCTTCAAAGCAAGTGTATATTGTAATGGCTAACATGATGACTATGGCTGCTTATGAAGGTCTTGATTCCTGTGCATTGGAAGGCTTTAATCAAGATAAGATGACAGTGCTCTTAGGTGATGAATTAGGTCTTTTTGATACAAAGCATTTTGGCATTGCTGTGATGGCTGCCTTTGGTTATCGTGATGAAGAACCACATCGAAATAAAACACGTCGTACAATGAATGAAATTGTTACCGTAGTTTAATCGATTGTGACTTTTATAACTACATCGAATTTCTTCATCTAATCTTTAGAAATGAATGGTATATTATAAATATACAAATTATTTATTATATTTATAAAGCCCATATAATTTGGTAGGATATTATAAATATATTGATTAAATAGGAAGGAGTGATCGTATGTTATGGTCAATTATTGTTGGTGGTTTTATCGGTTTTCTTGCAGGAGCCATCACTAACAAAGGTGGAGCAATGGGCATTATTGCCAATGTTGTTGCTGGTTTAGTTGGTTCGTCTGTAGGTCAAGCAATATTTGGCATATGGGGTCCTAGTTTAGCTGGCATGGCATTAATTCCTTCTGTTCTTGGCGCTGTAATTGTTGTTGCTGTTGTTTCGTTTTTCTTCGGGAAAAAGGGATAGTAATCTATTTTTAAAAGTATAGATAACATATATAGCTAACATAATTAAAAATGATTTTATATGAAAGGATTCATAATTATGGCATTAGAAGATAAATTAAATCAAGCTAAAGGTGCATTAAAAGAAAATGCCGGTAAATTAACTGGTGACAAAGAATTGGAAGCAGAAGGTGCTGTAGAAAATACAGCTGCAAAAGTTAAAGACGCTGCACATGATGTTGCTGAAGATCTCAAAAAAGCAGCTGAAGATGTTAAAGATGCTGTAGATGGTGCGATTAGTGGCGTCAAAAATGTTCTTCATAAAGACGATAAATAATATTATATAAAGGTTATAATTAGTAATAAAAAACCAGTAAATCTTGAGATTTACTGGTTTTTGTTATATAAGTTTGTTTATACATTGAAGCGGAAATGGGTTACATCGCCGTCTTTCATAACGTAGTCTTTGCCTTCAAGGCGTACAAGGCCTTTTTCTTTAGCCGCGTTTTGGCTACCGCAAGCTTGTAGATCATCAAAGGAGACAATTTCAGCGCGGATAAAGCCTTTTTCAATATCCGAGTGAATTTTACCAGCAGCTTGAGGTGCTTTGGTGCCATTTACGATTGTCCAAGCACGAGCTTCCATTTCACCAGCTGTGAAGTAATTGATAAGACCTAAAAGTGCATAACTTGCTTTGATAAGTTTAGTTAAGCCAGACTCTTCAAGGCCAAGATCTTCAAGGAATGCAGCGGATTCTTCTTCGGATAACTCTGCAATTTCGGACTCGATACGTGCGGACACAACAACGATACCAGCGCCTTCGTTTTTCGCATATTCCTCTACGCGTTTTACATATTCGTTGGCAGAATAATCAGATACTTCATCTTCGGAAATGTTGGCTACATAAAGAGATGGTTTAGCTGTAAGCAATGTCAACTCTTTGATCATTTCCAATTCTTCTTCTTCAAGACCTTGTGCACGAACGGGTTTTGCTTCACCTAAACCTTCGATGATACGCTCTAATAATGGCAGTTCAGCACGAGCATCTTTATCGCCAGATTTGGCGATTTTTTCGATGCGTTGTTTTCGTTTTTCTACGGATTCAAGATCAGCAAGGCAGAGCTCAGTATTAATGATTTCGATGTCGCGAATTGGATCAATAGAGCCAGAAACGTGAGTGATGTTAGGGTCATCGAAACAACGAATAACTTGTGCTATCGCATCTACTTGGCGGATATGGCTAAGGAATTTATTACCCAAACCTTCGCCCTTGGATGCACCTTCTACGAGGCCAGCAATATCTACGAAGCGCATAGCAGCAGGGAGGATGCGTTTGGAACCGAACATTTCAGCCAATACAGCTAAACGATTATCTGGAACGTCAACGACACCTACATTAGGTTCAATTGTACAGAATGGATAATTGGCAGCTTCAGCGCCCGCTTTTGTGATAGCGTTGAATAATGTACTTTTACCAACATTTGGAAGGCCTACGATGCCTACTTCTAAATTTGTGCTCATGGTACCACCTTTTATTAACAAATTGATTTCGTTCTTTGTGAAAGTTTATAGCAATAGTTTGTTATAAACCTTATCAAATAAATATTATACCATACTAATAGGATGGAATTACTCAATAAATATAAAATAGATTATTTCAAAGTGCTATAATATAAATAGAGTTAAATATATTACTTAAATAATGTGATAAGTTCATATTAAAATATAGGATTAATATAGATTTTTATTCGCCATAACTATATTGATATAATTTATAGGTGTATATATTAATAGGGTATGGAATGTATCCAATCATGTTAATGTATATATTTTTAAACCTATATAGTGAAAGCTAATAGGAAAGGAAGTTCAGTATGTTTTCCAAGCTATTTGATAGTTTCTTAGTCCATTATTTAGAACGCTTTAATGATCATTGTTTTACCGTAAAAATTGGAGATAATGAATATACAATCGGTGACGGAGAATCCGAGTTTACCGTCATCGTTAATCGCGATATTCCCAAGAAAGATTTGTTAATATCCGCAGAACTCGCCCTCGGTGAAGCGTATATGCGTAAAGATATCGAAATTGAAGGGGATTTGTTTAAAGCCCTTTGTGTAGTCCTTGGTCATGTAGGTAAGGACTCTATCAATCGTAAGGTACTTAGCTCGCTCTTTAATGCAGGTCTTAAAAAGAAAGATCAAAAACAACAAGTATCTTCCCATTATGATTTAGGCAATGAATTCTATAAATTGTGGCTCGATGAAACCATGAGCTATTCCTGTGCGTATTTTAAGCATGAGAATGATAGTCTTAAAGATGCGCAATATCAAAAGGTTCATCATATTCTCGATAAATTGTACTTAAAAGAGGGAATGACTTTACTTGATATCGGTTGCGGATGGGGATTCCTTCTCATTGAAGCGGCTCGTAAATACGGTGTTAAGGGCTATGGGTGTACTCTTTCCGAAGAACAATGGAAAAAAGGGCAGGAACGTATTAAAGAATATGGTCTTGAAGGACAGGTTGAGATTGAGCTTATAGATTATCGCGACGTAGCGGCTTCCGGGCGTACCTTTGACCGCATTGTCAGCATCGGAATGCTTGAACATGTAGGTCGGCCTAATTTTCCTCTGTATATGGAGGACGCATCGGATATGCTTAAAGATGGTGGTTTGTTCCTGCTTCACTACATCAGTGATCCCTCTGAAAAGGAAACAAGTGCCTGGATTCGTAAATATATCTTTCCGGGTGGATGTTTGCCGTCCCTTCGCGAAATGGTCACTCTCGCTTATGACTATGACATGAATGTCATCGATGTTGAAAGTTTACGGTATCACTATTATAAGACTTTAATGCATTGGTATAACAATTTCCAAGGCGTCCGTGAGCAAGTAGAAGCGAAACGGGGGAGTGAATTCGTACGCATGTGGGATTTGTATCTTTGTGGATGTGCGGCAGGTTTCTACATCGGTAATATGGACTTGCATCAAATTTTGATGACAAAAGGTGTTACGAATGAGTTACCGTTAACACGTTGGTATTAATTAAACGTAAAATAAGGTTAATAGAATAAAAAAGAGACCATCTGGTATGGTCTCTTTTAATGTGTATGAAAAAGGCCCTCATCTATTAAGTCGATGAGGGCCTTGCTCTATTATAGAGAATGTGCTCTTAATTCTTCAGCAGATTGTGTGGAAATCCAAGCTGGTGGAATGTCGAATACTGTATAGCAACCTGTGCCGCCGTGTTTAGCAAGTCGGTAGAGACCACGAGCGTAAGCAACAAGTGCAGAGCCTGTGAACTCAGGGTTAGAGTCAAGTTTCAAAGAGTACTCGATAACGTGACGTGTGCCTTCTGTACTTTCACCAGAGCGAAGAACGAAGCCACCATGTGGAATGCCTTTGTGGTCGCGATCAAGTTCTTCTTGGGAAATGAAGTTGACTACAGTTTCATAGCCTACGAAGTAGTTTTCCATAGTTTTGATTTCATTTTCGATTTTAGCTTTGTCCGCATCAGGAGCAGCTACTACGTAGCACTCACGAAGGTGACCTTTGTAGCCATCGACGTCTGGAGTTTCGCCGTTACGGATAGCTTCTAGGTATTGTTCTTTAGGAACAGTATATTGACGAGCGTCAAGAACACCATCGATACGGCGAATGGCATCGGAATGGCCTTGGGATACACCGCGGCCCCAGAATGTGTAGGATTTACCTTTTGGTAAGATTGCTTCCGCGTAAACGCGTTGCAAAGAGAACATACCTGGATCCCAACCACAAGAAATTAATGTAGCAGTTTTGGCCTCTTTAGCTACTTTGTCTACATTAGCGAAGTGTTCAGGAATACGTGCATGTGTATCGAAGGAATCGATACAGTTAAAGTATTTTGTTACCATCGGTGTTTGTTCGATAAGATCTGTTGCAGAACCACCACAAAGAACCATTACATCGATTTTGCCTTTAAAGTTAGGAATATCTTCCATCGTGTAAGTAGGTACACCAGATACAGTTTCAATACCTTGACGGCGAGAGAATACGCCGATGAGCTCCATATCAGGTTGTAACTGAACAGATGCTTCTACGCCACGAGCTAAGTTGCCGTAACCAACGATACCAATACGAATATTCATATTAGCCTCCTATATAAGTTGAAATTTAATAATTAACATATTTATTATAGCATAAAATTAATAGCTTTTAATATTTTTCTATAGAATTTATTAGATGGTATAGAAAATAATTAATATCTAATTTAAACAAGTAATTTGTGCACAATTATATCGATACATATCGTGTCGTTATGGGGGACAAATAAAAAATCATATGAGTAGAAATTGACACATATACCCTGAATCTAGATACAATTAAATTGGTTATATTAGCTAGTTATGTTCATAGTTGAAGTGTTAAGGAGGTATAATATGAGAAGAAATGTAAAAGCTGCTGTTATTGCTGCATTAATCGTAACAGGTGCTAATGCTTTTACCATGGTATCAGCCACAACTGTAGAAAGTCATACAGACGGAAAATCCATTGGCCTTAATTTGTGGGGGGAAAAGAGACATTATACAGATGACTTAACTGTTAATGTATCAGGTTTAGGTGTAAATGGAACAAAATATCATAATAATGTTACAGGTATTTACGCCCTTGATGGGACACAAGTCGCTATTGATAAAAATGTAACTGTAACAGTTAAAAATCCAGCGCCTGCAGAAAGTGGCGCGAAACGTAGACCTGATTTGGCACATTATTACATGAGCGGTATCTATGCTGGTTATGGTGGACTTACTAATGATGGAAATAACGATGATACTCGAATTACCGTAAAGGGTAATGCTAAAGTCGATGCTGTTGGCGTTGGTTTGCAAGCCAATAAAGATGGATATATTCGCATATTAGGTGGGGCTGATATAAAAACATATCCTTTAGATACCTCTGATACCTATTCTGCATTATCTGAAGAAGGTTTTGTTTATGTAAATACGGGTATGGATGGCTTACATCCGGGAACGAATGATGTGAAGATGTATGGTAATATAGGATTTTTAGATAAAAACTATGGTATAGACAAGAATCCACATAACCATGGATCTGAAATTTCTTTAGGTTTAACAACACCAAATTCTAAATTGGTAGGTGGTGTGCTGAATGAATTTGATGAAAGCAACAACAATCCGTACCATGGTGGTTTGCGATTGTACTTACAAAATGGTGCGACTTGGCGCAATGAATGGCTAGGAGCTGAGCGCGTATATCCTACACAAGGTCGTCCTAATAATGCAAACTATTTATATACTGGTAGTCGTGTAGAACATTTTATTGGTGGTAAAGATATAAATAGTCAAGGTATTATCCAAGCCGTAGATCCACGACCAATTACTATTAACAACTATGCTGGTCATGCAGCTATCGACTATGAAAAGGGAGCCCCTGCGACTGCACAAGGTAAGGGCAAAGTCGTTATCAACCATGCTGATAAAGGTTCTTCTGTGACTATGCGCAGTTCGGCAGATGCACTTAAAGGGTATGTAAACGTAGACAACCCACGAGGCACTTTGCAGCAGTTGGCTAATAAATTAACATACGCTGGCTTTACTAAGGGTGAACGTAATTTAAATGTGAATGTTCAAGTCGATTCAGGCCTTATTAGCCCTGCATATGCTACTAAGCTTGGTACAGATAGTTTTACTGTTGATGGGAAACCTAGTATTACTGACCAAGCGGTTGTGACAGCTCGTGAAAGCGAAGTTGTTTCTGGTGCTAAGAGTGCGTTAGTCTCCTCTGTGATGCAAATGAGAGCCGATACGAATGATTTACAACGTCGCCTCGGTGATGTGCGACTCAACTCCAATAAGCATGGTGTATGGGGGAAATACATCGGTGGTAAATCTAAAATTACGGACAGTGCCTATGTAAACCAAACCTATAATATGGCGCAAGTAGGCTATGACACATTGCGTGGCGATTGGACTATTGGTGGGGCCTTGTTATATGGTACAAGTAATAGCGATTACGCTTTAGGTTCAGGGTCTGGTAAAACTGCGGGTTTAGCATTATACGGTGCAAAACAATACAATGATGGTCGTTACTTCGATGTTATTGGTAAAGTAAGTCGTTTGAAAAATGATTTCACTGTACGTAATAGCTTGGGTACAAGCTTGAGCGGAGATTACCGCAATACAGGTACCTCTTTGAGCGTTGAATATGGTAAACGAATCAAGAAAGACAATGGTTTCTACATCGATCCTAACGCAGAATTGACGCTTAGTCGATTGTCTGGTGTAAACTTTGATGCTCGTACAAATACAGGTAGTACAGTGCACATTAACTCTGATGCGGTGAATTCCGTTATCGGTCGTATCGGTGTAGGTATTGGCAAGGAAAGTAAGAACAGCAACCTCTTTCTCAAAACTGCATTAGCGCATGAATTCTCTGGTAAAATGAAAGCTACTTATAGGATGACCGGTGAGCCAACTACAGGTAGTGAAGTGAACCTTAAAGATACATGGTTAGATCTTGAACTAGGTGGTTCATGGAGCGTACGTCCTAATACATATATTTATGGGACTTTCACTAAAAACTTTGGTGCTATCGTAGACAATTCCTATCGTATTGACGCAGGGATTCGTCATAACTTTTAATTAATGGTAAATATAGTGGACACAAATAATATGGGGATATTATTTGCTAGTACTATGGTGTTAAGGAATATAAGGAATACTAGAATTAAATATTCATATATGTAAGGGTATATAAAAAAGACCGACTACATTCCTATTGAAGGACTGTAATCGGTCTTTTGGTTTTATAGATATAAACTATTTTAAATCACATAATCCAGATTTAATGTAATCTAAATATAAATCAAGATATAAATCTAAACCTAAATATAGACATAATCATATTAGAATTGTAATGTTTTGATTCTTTCAACGGCACGAATTGTATTTTCACGGCTACCGAATGCTGTCAAACGAAGGTAACCTTCACCATGAGGGCCAAAGCCAGAGCCTGGTGTAGATACGATTTGAACTTGTTTGAGCAAGATGTCGAATAATTCCCAGCTAGTCATGTTGCCAGGTGTTTTTAGCCAAATGTATGGAGCGTCAACACCGCCGTATACAGTAAGGCCGATAGATTCAAGGCCTTCTTTGATGATGCGAGCATTTTCTTTGTAGTATGCAATGTTTGCACGTGTTTGCTCACGACCTTCTTTTGTGTATACTGCTTCAGCACCGCGTTGGATGATGTAAGGAACACCATTGAATTTAGTACATTGACGGCGGTTCCACATAGGGTTTAGCGGTTGGCGTTCACCAGATTTAGTTTTGCCAGTGACCTCTTTAGGTACTACGGCGTAAGCACAACGTGTACCAGTGAAACCTGCAGTTTTGGAGAAGGAACGGAACTCGATAGCTACTTCGCGAGCACCTTCGATTTCGTAGATAGATTTTACAGTATCTTCTGTGCTGATGAAAGCTTCGTAAGCGGAGTCAAACATCAAAATCGCATCATTATCTTTACACCATTTGATCCATTCTGCTAAACGAGCACGGCTCAAAACAGTACCGGTTGGATTGTTAGGTGAGCAAAGGTATACGATGTCTACGCGTTCAGAAGGGAATTCTGGAGAGAAGTTATTTTCTGCGTAAGTAGGGAGGTATACAACCTTTTGGAAGATGCCATCTATAGCTTCGCCAGTACGACCACCCATAACGTTGGAGTCTAAGTATACTGGGTACACAGGATCTGTGATAGCAATGATGTTATCTTCGCTGAATAACTCTTGGATATTACCAACGTCAGATTTTGCACCATCGGAAACGAATACTTCGTCAATAGCGATATCTACGCCTAATGGTTTGTAATCGCCATCAACAATAGCTTGACGTAAGAAGTCATAACCTTGCTCAGGACCATAACCGCGGAACGTTTCAGCTTTACCCATTTCTTGAACTGCTTTGCTCATAGCGTCGATAATTGCTGGAGCAAGAGGTAATGTAACATCGCCGATACCAAGACGAATAATATCTGCATCTGGATGAGCAGTTTGGTATTCATTTACCTTTTTAGCAATATTAGCAAATAAATAAGAACCTTGAAGGTTTAAGTAGTTTTCATTGATATTAGCCATGATGACTCCTTTTTATAATTAGATTTCTCTATATATAGTAAATTATATAGAATAATGACGCAAGGATTTTCTATAGAATTTTTTCTTAATCTAAATAGTGTAAATAATTTTAGTATAAAAGATTATAATATGAGGAATTTATTACTCGTTGATTGTATTAAAGTAGAAATATAGGAAGATAGTATTCGCATAGAATTTGATTTCTTCATTATTTACTCATAAAAAGATCGTTGATATAATGAATCTATAATAAAAGCATTAATTTATTATAGATAATACAGGGATAGTGTTAGTAGTTATGTGCAGTGGGGTAAATTGCTATTAAGGGAGGCGTTTATAATGTTAAAGTCTAAAGAGGCATATGAATTTATTTGTAAAGGTATTAATCGAAAAGATAAATTTGATGAGTTTGAAACCCTTTTTGGGCAATATAAGAACGATACAACAGAAGATACTGTTAATATAAAAAAAGTAAAGCAAAGAGATAACGATGGAGATATAAAAAGATTTGCAGCAAACTTTTATAAGTCATCTATTGTAAATTACAAAGGCTATGTACAAGGAGCGTCGCAAGCGGACAAAAACCGCTATAGTGAAGTTATTGCCAGTACTCTTTTATCAAAAAATCTTTTAAAGACATGGACAGATTTAAAGCCAGTACGATCTAACCATTTTGATACAAATCATTCCCCTTCCGAAATAGTAGATATGAAAAAGCTGCAAGGCACAAATCGTAAAGAAGAAATTTTAGCGAAATTGTTGTTTTATCAACGTGAGGTTGATGGATTAGGCTATATCTTTGATTATCAAACACCATTAAAGGCGACACAAAATGATTCTTACGGAAAAATAGATTTATTAGGCTATAACACTGATGACGATTGTTATTCTGTAATTGAATTAAAATATCGTCCATCTGGTAGTGAGGAAACTTTACTACGCTGTGTTTTAGAAGCTTATACATATTATAAATTGCTTGATTTAAAACAGATTAAATCCGATGTTGATCACGCTGGCATAAAGGCTCTAAAGAAAGAATTACCTAAATATAAGCACACTGATAAGTCTGAATTAGTAATTTTATTTGATGAAAAATCTTGTACAGATGATGATGGTGGGGTAGAGACTAATTTGTTGCTTCGTATTGATCCAGTGGTAGTGGATAAACCTAACTATCCGTCTAAAACTGTTGTGTCACAACAGTATAAAGAGTGTCAGGAATTAATTAATCCAAGTAAAAGAAAAAATCTACGAGCTTTATGTGAGGCTATATTAAAACAAGAGTCTAAATTGAAACAAATTCGATTCGTTGTCCTAAGAACAGAAGATATAGATAAAGCTGTCCCTTTAAAAAATGTGCAAAAGTGGTCTTCAGAATTAGATCGCTCTTATCGAGCAGAAACGTTGCTAACGATTACTGGTAAAGGTTAAGTATGAATGTAGTTATACACCGTGGCACTCATCAGATTGGTGGTAGTGCTATAGAAATTAGTACAGCATCTACTCGCATTATGTTAGATTTTGGTAATGAATTAAGTTTAGATGAAAAGTACACACCTATAAATCTGGATATAGAAGGCGTTACAAAAGGAAAGCTGGATTGTGACGGTATTGTGATTTCTCATTATCATATGGATCACTTAGGCCAACTAACCTCTGCACTATCAGAAATTCCATTATATATGGGTGAATTAAGTAAGGAAATCGCGCTAATAGGTGCTGAGTATCAAGATAGAGGTTTATACTTGCGCTTATTAGGTGCTAATACATTTCGTGGGGGAGAGGCTTTCACTATTGGTGGTATACGGATTAGGCCTTTGGTTATTGACCATAGTGCCGCTGATAGTTATATGTTTGTTATTGAGACTGAAGGTAAACACATTTTATATACAGGTGATTTCCGGATGCATGGGCTGCGTCAACATGTATTAGAGAAGTTAGTTAAGACCTATATAGGTGAGGTTGATGTATTAATTACAGAAGGAACTTCATTATCTAGAGATGCCAATGACCCTATAGCTGAAGTAGCTGTATTAGATGATATTTCTTCTTATATTCAAGATGGAAAATATGTTTTTGTTATGTGTTCCTCTACGAATATTGACCGTATTATGGGGATTTGGCAGAATATGCCAACTGATAAAGTACTCATTTGTGATGCTTATCAGAAAAGAATATTAGATACTGTGATTAATAATGTATATTATGAAAGTTCTTTGTATCGTAGACATGATAGCCCATTAGTTATTGATAAAGGACGGTATCCTAAATACTATATGGAACATGGATTTGTATCCTTAGTAAGAGGGACAGAAAATTTTATTTCTAAAATTAAAGAGTTCCCTAAAGATGATGTACGTATTATATATTCCATGTGGACAGGATATATTGAGGAGAATTTAGCATTGAAAGAATTGTTAGATACATATCCATCTTATATATGTCATGCCAGTGGTCATGTCTCAAAGGACGATTTAGTTCAGTTCATAGAAATGGTTGATCCTGATATTGTTATTCCGGTTCATACTGATATCCCTGAAAAACTAAAGAGAATACTGCCTAATAGAAATGTTTATGTCGTTAATGATAAAGAGCCATTTATCATATAATTCCTTTAAGAAATTCTATTTATGTTGTATAATAAATAAAAAGAGAGCCATCAACGTGTGGTAGTGTTAGGCTCATCTTATAAACTGTTTTAAGAGGATTGCCTAGCGTGCGAGTATTTTGAATGCTCTGTTGCGTTAGGCTTTTATCTTTACACTATTTGAATAGTGCAAAGAGTGATAGTGCTTATAGACCAATTTTTGCGTAGTATTTTACTACGCTTTTTTATTGAAAAAATCAAAACTTTATATAGCATTAATTTTATTTCTGATATAATCTAAATGAATACATATTATAGTGCGGTTTTATATGAAAGTGGTGCCTTTATGCTGACGATTAACAATAAAGGATGGCTTTTTACTTCTATATTAAGTGCTTTGATGGCGTTTACGTCGTTATCGACGGATATTTATTTGCCTGCCATGCCTGAGATGGGGCGTGATCTCAATGGTGATGCGGAGTTAACGTTGACTGGTTTCTTAATAGGTTTTGCGCTAGCTCAGCTTTTCTGGGGAGCTGTTAGCGATAAAATTGGTCGTAAGAAGCCTTTGATTATAGGGATAGTCTTATTTATCATAGGGTCTGTGGGCTGCGCCCTAAGTTCGTCTATGCTAGAATTACTAGCTTGGCGCGTATTCCAGGCTTTTGGTGCCTGTGTAGGACCGATGCTATCGCGGGCTATGATTCGGGATTTATATGGTCGGACTGAGGCGGCTAAAATGTTGTCTACATTGGCCATTGTTATGGCTATAGCGCCTATAGCAGGCCCAATGTTAGCGGGGCATTTACTTGTATGGTATACATGGCATTCTATATTCTGGTTGCTTGTTGGTATAGGACTTTTAATGCTCGTTGCCGCACTGGTGATTCCTGAGACACATCCCGTAGAGAAGAGGAGCAAAAAGTCCATAGGTCATACCTACAATAACTATTGGATTTTATTACGCAATAAAGGTTTTATGAAATATACCTTATGTGTTAGCTCATTTTATATTGCCATTTATGCGTTCTTAACGGGATCGCCTTATGTATATATAGATGTGTATGAAGTGCCCAAAGAATATTTTGGTTATCTCTTTTCTGTTAATATTATTGGTGTTATGTTGTTAAGTGCCATTAATCGTCGTATTGTTAGTGCTATACGCCTTGATAGACTATTGAAATATGCCACACTATTTGCTGCTGTTTGTGTATCCGTTGTTATGGGCTTGATGTTCTTAGGTTACCATTCATTGTGGTTAATCGTTATTGGCTGTTTTTTATTCTTCTCCATGAATGGTATCATTGCCGCTGTAACTAATGCATTAGCTTTAGATAGAGCAGGTAGAATGGCTGGATCTGGGGCGGCACTATTAGGTGCCATGCAATATGGTAGTGGTATTGTGTCATCGTTGATACTTACCTTCTTACCAAATGATACGGCCTATCCTATGATGGGTGTAATAGCCATATTTGTAATTATCTGTGCTATGATTGCCTTTCCTGAGGATGAAAAATATAATCGTATATAATATTGGTAAAAGCAAGGGTTTTAATTTGAATCCTTGCTTTCATCATTTTTTTAGGTTATAATAGTAAGGCTTATTGATGGTAAGCACTTCCTACCCCTATGTGTCGATAGGGGCATTAGTCCGAAAGAGGAGGTGATTTTGTATGAACAAATACGAAGTCATGTTTATTGTGAAACCAGCTGAAGAGGAAGCAACTAACGCTGTTATTGAAAAAGTAGAAGCTTTAATTGCTCGTGTAGGCGGCACAGTAGAAAAGGTAGATCGTTGGGGCAAGCGTCGTCTTGCTTACGCGGTGAAGAAATTCACTGACGGTTTCTATGTATTGATTAACTTTGAGGCAGCTCCTGCTGAAATCAAAGAAATCGATCGTGTATTGAAAATCAACGATGAAGTCCTAAGACATCTAATTGTTAAACACGAAGCATAATTAAAGCCTGGAGGAAAACATGAACTCTGTACAAATTCTAGGTAATTTAGCTCGTGATCCTGAAGTACGCTATACCAAAACTGGTCGTGCGGTAGCAACTTTCACAGTAGCTGCCACAAATACCTATATTGATTCCACAACAAATGAGACGAAAGAACAAACTGCTTTCATCAACTGCGTTGCTTGGGGTAAACTTGGTGAAGCGGCAGGCAATCTTCGTAAAGGCAGTCGTTGTTTTGTAGAAGGTCGTTTGCAAACTCGTTCTTACGAGACTCAGGACGGTCAAAAACGGTACGTTACTGAAGTAGTAGCGAACTTTGTGGGCCAATCCCTTGATATGAATACTAATTCTTTCGAAGGTGGGTCCAATTTTGATAGTTTCAGTACAGGCGGCGATGACGAAAACATCCCGTTCTAGTGTCAGGGACTCCTACTAATTCGAAAAGGAGGATTCGCAATGAGAAGAGATAGAGGCAGAAAGCCAAGAAGAAAAGTATGCGTTTTCTGTGCAGACCATATCGATCAAATCGACTATAAAGATGTTGCTAAACTTCGTCGTTTTACGACTGAACGCGGTAAAATCTTACCTCGTCGTATTTCCGGTACTTGCGCAAAACATCAACGCAAATTGACTACATCTATCAAACGTGCACGTGCAATTGCTTTATTGCCATTCACTGCTGAATAATTGATGAATCAAGGCGGTACAATCATTTGGTTGTACCGCCTTTTTGCTATACAAAAAAAGAAGCTATCCGTTGGATAGCTCCTCTTTGTTATACAGCTTTATATTTTTTAGGTGGTTCACCATTTTCGGCGGCTTCTTTATCGGCGCGCCATTTGCGTTCGAAATATTTATGATACTCAAGCGGGATATCATCAGGTGTAGCTGTTTCGTAAAAACTACAAGTACCTCGACGTTGTGCTTCTTCATAGAACCAGGTTTTAAACTCTAGCATGGATAAGCGGGTTTGTAGGTGCTCAATTTCAGCTAATACGCGATCTCGCTGATTTCTGATAATAGATAATCGATCGTTGATGCGGCTATCGCCTTCAACGCAGCAGTCGATAAAATGTTTGATTTCTTTTATAGGCATACCCGTACGTTTCATACATTCGATTAATTCTAGCCAATCCATATCTTCTTCTCGAAATATACGGATACCTCCACTAGAACGTTCTACGAAAGGCAATAAGCCCTCCTTGTCGTAATAACGCAAAGCAGAGGGGGCTATGTTTAGTTTTTTTGCGATTTCGCCAACAGTATATGTCATTGAACCTCCTAATATATATCATTTATAGATGGATATAAAAATTGTAAATGTAAGATGTATTGACTTAAACCTAACTTTAAGTTTTATACTTGGTACATACTTGAAGTATAACACTAGTTATTTTTAGTGACAATCTTTATAATCTTTATACTATTTGATGTATAGTGATTGTAGTTGAAGTAATTATAATTTGTATTGAAAGGATTACCATGAACTTAATTGATGTAAAATCCCCAGCCGATTTAAAAGGCTTATCTATTTCTGAATTAACAGATTTGACAGCACAAGCTCGTCAAGCTCTCATGACAAAGGTTTCTGAGCACGGCGGTCATTTTGGTCCACCTATGGGTGCAGCAGAAATGATTATGGCCTTGCACTATGTATTTAATTCTCCTGTAGATAAAATCGTATATGATGTATCCCATCAATCGTATGTACATAAAATGGTTACAGGACGTGCCATAGCATTTTTAGATCACGACCATTATGATGATGTAACAGGCTATACGGACCCAACTGAAAGTGACCATGATTTCTTTAACATTGGTCATACATCTACATCGATCTCTTTAGCATCTGGCCTGGCTACTGCTCGAAATCTAAAGGGAGACTCTGAAAATATTATTGCTATCATTGGTGATGGTTCTTTATCTGGTGGGGAAGCCTTTGAAGGTCTTGATTATGCCGCAACATTAAACAGTAATATGATTATTATCGTAAACGATAATGACCAATCTATTGCAGAAAACCATGGTGGTTTATATCGTGGCCTTCGCGAATTGCGTGAGTCTAATGGTGAAAGTTCTAACAATATCTTTAAGGCTCTTGGTCTAGATTATCGTTTTGTAGCAGATGGCAATGACTTGGAAACATTAATCAATGTGTTTAAGGATGTAAAAGACATTGACCATCCTATCGTTTTACATATAGTTACTCAAAAAGGTAAGGGCTATGCCATTGCAGAGCAAAATAAAGAAGCCTTCCATTGGACAATGCCCTTTGATTTAGAAACAGGCAAACCAAAAGAAGAGGAGAATGGTCCAACGTATGCTGGTACCATCGCTAATTACTTGATGGAGCAAATCAAAGTAGATCCAACTGTGGTAGCTATTAATGCGGGCACACCAGGTGGCTTTGGTTTTACTCTAGAATGGCGTAAGGTAGCAGGCAAACAATATATCGATGTAGGTATTGCAGAAGAACATGCCATCGCAATGAGTTCTGGTATTGCTAAAAATGGTGGTAAACCAGTATTTAATGTATATAGTACATTCTTACAACGCACTTATGACCAATTGGTGCAAGATCTTTGTGTGAATAATAATAGTGCGGTCATTATCAATCATATGGCATCTGTATATGGAATGAATGATGTAACGCATTTAGGTTTCTTTGATATTCCTATGCTTACTAGCATTCCTAATTTAGTATACTTAGTACCTACTAATAATGAAGAGCTATTGGCTATGACTGAATATGCTGTGCATCAACACGAGCATCCTGTAGCAATTCGTGTTCCTGTAGGTGAATTCACAACTACAGGTGTAGCGGATACAACGGATTATAGCATCTTGAATAAATCTGAAGTGACTCGCCGTGGTGAAGGGATTGCTTTATTAGGTCTTGGTAATTTTTACCATTTGGCTAATCAAGTGGCCGATGAATTGGCTAAAGAGGGTATCCATGCAACTGTAGTAAATCCTAAATTTGCGTCTGGCCTTGATGAAGAACTACTAGAAGAATTGAAAGCAAATCATTCTGTAGTATTTACATTGGAAGATGGTGTAGTTGAAGGCGGTTGGGGCCAGCGTGTAGCTAGCTTCTATGGTCCATCTAATATGCGTGTTAAAAATTATGGTATTGCTAAAGAATTCCACGATCGTTATGATGCAACTGAATTGTTACGAGAAAATGGCGTTTCTCTAGATCAGATTGTGGCGGATGCAAAACAAGTGTTATCTGTTTAGTTTGATAAAATATTAAATAAATAATTCTCTGTAAATACAGTAGAAATCTGGAATTGGCAGATTTCTACTGTGTTATTTTTTTATTTCATACTTTATAAAAATATAATATTTCTTAGGTAGATTAATAGCTTTTACTCCAAGTAGTCCATAGTGATTACCTCGGTTATATTTTGATTAGACACCTAAATCATAACACAAGGTTTACTATGGATTTTTTATTTGTTCAATTTCATTCTATAATTAAGCGTGGTTTATAAATATATAATTTTTATAGATAAATATATATAATTTATTAAAAGATTATAGATTTTTTTCGAATAGGACTATAAAAATTAGATGAAGTATTATATAATAATATCTACAGTATGTATTACAGTAGAACAGTAAAATAAATCCATTGATAATGTACGCTACTATTGCAGTATTATACAATTAGTATTAATGATAAGGGAGATTGTAAGACTTTGAAAAGAGTATTAACCTTAACATTAGCCGTGGCCATCGTTGCCGGTGGCTATATGTTTGAGGCTAATGGGGCGGGAGAACAACCTTCTAAACAGGCACCATCTATATCTGAGATAAATATATATACGCCAAAAGAGCTTAATGCACGTCAGAAAGACTTGGTTGAAATCGGCCGCTATACTGCGTCTGGTGATCAAGGTGCATTAAAGAGTGCAATTGCATCTGCTATTGAGCGAGGCACGTTGACGCCACAAGAGGTGAGTATTGCCATTCGTCAGCTTTACTCTGCTGCGGGCTTGAAACAAATGAATGCTGCTTTAGCTACATTTGATCAATTACGTGATGAACGCCCTGAGTTTGGCGATGAGTACGAAAAATTAGTTCCAAAGCAAACAGGACTTAGTGCTTTATTGGGGAATGGCACTAATGGGGCACCTTTAACAAAGCCGAAAGCTGAGGAAACAAAAGAGGGGGTTCAATATAATACGTTCCGTATGAAAAAACCAAAACCTCAAAATCGTAATCGTTCACGTTTAGGTAAATTGGACCGTGAATTGGTCGCTGCGGCAGCACTAGGTACTCGAGTTGGTAAAAATAATCTTTTTACTGCAGCTGAAAAGAGTTTATCTGAACTTGGCCTAAGTCAATATCAAATTGAAAATTTAGAAGCTATGATTTTCCAATAAAATGTAGACCTACTTCTTTCGGAAGTAGGTCTTTTTTTATGGCTTCTACTTTCACAGTTTTAATGATTAGGGTTAAATCCATAGAATGTAATTGACGTTTAAGGTCCCCTTTTCTATAATTAATAAGATAGGTATATGACCTGTAATAATAAATATAAACAAATATAAATATATTATTAAAAATAGATGTAAGGAGAAAGTATGCGCCTTCGTAGAAAACCATGGATTGATGAAGCTATCCACGAATATGACTCTCACATCATTTTGTCTGGCCAAGAAGAGTTTAAAGGCAAGTGGCGTGAATTATTTGAACATCCTGAGTACCCATTATATATGGAACTAGGGACGGGGAAAGGTCGCTTTATTGCGGGGATGTCTGAAGCGTATCCAAATGCTAACTTCGTAGGTTTTGAAGTACAAATGGGTGTTATCTATTATGCAGCACAAAAAATCTTTGAAGGAGAGCGAAACAATGCAAAGGTCTCTCTATTTGATATTGCAGGTATCGAAGAGATAGTGGCACCTGGAGAAGTTGATCGTTTCTATATTAACTTCTGTGATCCTTGGCCTAAGGCTAAACATGCAAAACGCCGCCTTACATATCACACATTCCTTGATCGTTATGCCCGCCTTTTGAAAGATGGTGGAGAAGTTCACTTTAAGACAGATAATGAAGGGTTGTTCATGTTCTCTCTTGAAGAGTTTAAAGCGTGTGGTTGGGAGCTTAAAAATGTAACGTATGATTTACATAGCACAGACCTTCCAAATGTAAAAACTGAGTATGAAGAGAAATTTAGTAAAAAGGGACAACCTATTTTTCGCTTAGAAGCAATTAAGCCAAAAGTTCAAAAGGAGGCTTAACATGCAAACACTGAATAAGGGGGATAGTCGGTGGGGCTCACTCTTTAAAAATGACTTACAAGGTATGCTCTTACCTATTCTTCTCATTACAATTATAGGCAGTGTAAATATCTTTAGTGCTACGTATATCAGCTCTATCTATGAAAATACGGGATTATTAGGATACTTTTTAAAACATATGACATTCTTGTTTTTGTCTATGGCGGCAGGTGTCATATTGTATCGTTACGATTACCGTCAGTTACAGAAGCCTCACATGTTGCAAAGAATTATGATTGCTACACTAATTGGGATGATCTTGGTTCTTGTAATTGGTGCAGTCATTAATGGTGCGCGTCGTTGGATTGTTATTGGGCCTGTATCGATTCAACCTTCAGAATTTGCGAAATTAGCTGCCCTGATATGGACATCAGCTAAATTGAGTACCATGCGAAAATGGGGAAAACCAAAGCATACTAACCCTCTCATTAATTTACAAGGTTATTTTAGTGAACGTATAAGTTATATGTTGCCCATGTTAATATGGCCAATTATATTTGCAGGCTTAACAATCTTGCAACCAGATATGGGCACGACCGTATTGATTTTTGGCTTTTCTTTTGTGCTCATCTATTTAGCGGGCTTTGATGGAAAATTCTTTGGCGGAGCTTTTGTGATAGCTGGATTTCTTGGCTTTATTGCAGCTCGTATGTCGCCATATCGCTGGGAACGTATTCAATCTTGGTTTGATCCTTGGCCTCATGCGCAGGATATGGGGTATCAAACAGTTCAAGGGCTGTTGGCCGTAGGTTCTGGCGGTATTTTAGGCGAAGGCTTTATGCAAGGTACATCAAAGTATTTTTACTTACCAGAAGCACATACGGACTTTGCCTTTGCTGTATGGGCCCAAGAAATGGGTTTCATTGGTGCAGTATTTGTTGTCGTTCTGATTGCAGCTTTTACCTATTTTGGGTTCCGCATTTCTAATAAGGCTCGTGATGAATTCGGGAAATGGTTAGCAATGGGCATAACATTGCTTATCAGTGGTCAGGCTTTGTTTAACATCGCCATGGTATGTGGTATCATGCCTGTAACAGGGGTACCATTACCGTTTGTTAGTTATGGGGGCTCTTCATTATTGATGAATTTCATGGCTATTGGGTTGTTGGCAAGCATTGGTCGTCGTAATGTAGAAGGGGTAAAACAAGTTGGTACAGCTGAACCATTACCATCTTTGCGTGAAGAAACACAAAGTCGTTTTAAGCCTGCTGCTACGACGCATACTAATAAGACAAATATGCCCGGACCGTTTAAACCACGACCTTCTAAAAAGTCAGCTCGTAGACAGACTAAATTTGAACGTTAATACCTAACTTATGTATCATAAGATGAATCTATTTGTGTAAATTCATAGAGTATATTTAAGGACTGTACTATATGAACTTAGCATCGTTATATTGTGTGTGAGGAGAAACGATGAAAGATTATATTGATATTCAAGAACGCCCATCATGGGGCCGAATGTTACCACTTAGTTTTCAACATTTATTTGCCATGTTTGGCTCTACTGTATTAGTACCGTATTTATTAAAAGTAGACCCTGCAACAGCATTGTTTATGAATGGTATTGGTACATTATTGTACTTATTCGTGTGTAAGGGTAAGATTCCTGCATATCTTGGTTCCAGCTTTGCCTTTATTGCGCCTGTAGCAGGTGTGTTATCTGCAGGTCTTGGTTATGAAGCGGCAAAAGGGGCCTTCGTTGTATTTGGTCTATCTTTTGTAATTTTATCTGTTCTTGTACGTTATATTGGTACGCGTTGGATTGATAAATTATTCCCACCAGCTGCTATGGGTGCTATCGTAGCGATTATCGGCTTAGAATTAGCACCAGTAGCGATGAGTATGTCTGGCCTTATCGGTAATCAAGATTTAGGCATGAGCCATAGCCAAGCTGTTATTATCTCTATGTTTTCCTTAGTTGTTACCTTACTAGGAACTGTTGTGTTCCGTGGTTTCTTAGCTGTTATTCCTGTTCTTATTGGTGTTGTATCCGGTTATGTATTGTCTGCTGTGATGGGAGTTGTTGACTTCTCTGGAGTAGAAGCTGCTCCTTGGCTTTCATTGCCTCAGTTCTACGGCATGCCTGTGTTTGATATCAATGCGATTATCATGATTATGCCGGCGCTCTTCGTAGTATTTGCAGAGCATGTTGGTCATTTAGTTGTTACTAGTAATATTGTCGCTAAAGACTTGATGAAAGAGCCAGGTCTACAAAGATCCTTGCTTGGTGATGGCCTTGCAAATATTCTTTCTGGTTTCTTTGGTGCTACACCAAATACGACGTATGGTGAAAACATCGGCGTACTTGCAATTACTCGTTGTTTTAGCGTATGGGTAATTGGCGGTGCTGCAGTGCTTGCGATGATTATATCCTTTGTTGGTAAAGTGGCAGCACTTATTCATGCTATCCCAGTACCTGTTATGGGTGGGGTTTCTATTCTCTTGTTCGGCATTATCGCAGCATCTGGGTTGCGTATGCTTGTAGAACGTAAGGTGGATTATACAAACCCTGTTAATATGATTCTTACATCCGTTATCCTTGTGGTAGGTCTTAGTGGTGCAGAACTTGCGGTTGGACCTGTAGTTTTAAAAGGGATGGGGCTTGCTACTGTAGTAGGTATGGCGATGAGCATTTGTTTGTTGATCCTTCAAAAAACAGGCGTTGGCAATGACCAATTGAAAAAAACAGAAGTATAACCTTATACGACTTTAAGCTCTTGGCATAGAACCTTGAGATTAAAGTGAATTGATTTGTATTCAATACAATAAACGACTACTGAATCAGATTGTATCTGTGAAAGTAGTCGTTTTTGTTTAGTATCTTTATAATTTATCTTCAATATTGTATAATAAACATATAAGTTGTATAAAATTAATTTTAGAGAGGAGGGCCTATGGAGTTTTTAATATGGATGGCTATCGGTGTTTCTTTGATGGCTGTAGAACTCGTAGTACCAGGCGGTATTCTAGGTCTTATCGGTTACTGCGCGTTTCTATGGGGCGTTTATGTAGCTCTTGGGGAAGGTACGGTAGCATTGTATGCTGTGCTAGGATTAACAGCCTTGTTAATTGTCATTATCATTGTGTTCTTTAATCACTTTGAAAAGACGTGGATAGGCAAATTGTTTACCTTAGGGCAAAGGTCTACGACAAAAGCTGGTTATGTATCTAATGATGTATTAGAAGATTTGACTGGCAAGGAAGGCGTAGCTCATACAACACTACGCCCTGCAGGTATTGCTAAGATTAATGGTAATTTGGTAGATGTTGTAACCGAAGGTGACTTCATCGATGCCGGTTCACCTATTGTGGTCCTTCGAGTTGTAGGTGGTCGCAATATTGTTAGAAAGCGAGATTAAGCTTTCACAACATCGTCGTAAATTATGGAGGTTATTATGGATGTAGGTATTTTAATTTTGATTCCCATTCTGCTGATTGGTATTATGGTATTTTTATATGTTGTGCCATTAGGGCTTTGGGTATCTGCTTTAGCAGCGGGTGTTAATGTTGGTATCTTTACACTTGTAGGTATGCGCTTGCGTCGCGTAAATCCGTCTCAAATTGTAATGCCGTTGATTAAAGCTAATAAAGCGGGGCTTGATGTGAATGTAAATCAGTTGGAAGCTCATTACCTAGCAGGTGGTGACGTTGACCGCGTTGTAGATGCTTTGATTGCCGCTGAACGGGCATCCATTCCGTTGACCTTTGAACGTTCCGCAGCTATCGACCTCGCCGGTCGTGATGTATTGGAAGCGGTTCAAATGTCCGTTAATCCTAAAGTGATTGAAACTCCAATTATTTCTGCGGTAGCAAAAAATGGTATCGAATTGAAAGTTCGTGCTCGTGTTACTGTACGTGCGAATATCGATCGCCTCGTTGGTGGTGCTGGTGAAGCCACAATTATTGCCCGTGTAGGTGAAGGTATCGTAACGACTGTAGGTTCCTCTGAAGAACATACAGATGTATTGGAAAATCCAGATCACATTTCCCGTACTGTATTGGGTAAAGGCCTTGATGCGGGTACTGCATTCGAAATCTTGTCCATCGATATTGCTGACGTAGATGTGGGACGTAACATCGGTGCTCAATTGCAAACTGACCAAGCGGAAGCAGATAAGAAAATTGCTCAAGCTCGTGCCGAAGAACGCCGTGCAATGGCGGTTGCGACAGAACAAGAAATGCGTGCTAAAACACAAGACATGCAAGCTAAGGTTGTGGAAGCACAAGCTGAAGTTCCTAAAGCGTTGGCAGAGGCTTTCAGAAATGGTAATCTAGGCGTTATGGATTACTACAATATGAACAATATTATTGCAGACACTAAAATGCGTGAAAACTTAGCAGATGGTGAATAGGAGTAGCTATGGACTCTATTTTGTCTTCAGTGCTATCCATCTTTTCGCATAATCCAATCTTTGTTTTAGGTATCATCGCGTACATTGCTTTTTCCATTATAAAAAATAAGAATACTGAAGAGTCTGAAGAGTATGATGAGTATGAAAGCTCTGGTGGCGGAACTTGGGAAGATATGGAGCGCGAATATGGCATCTCCATAGAACGCAAGGTAGATGAACCGTCTATGGATGATTTGTCTAAGGTTGATGACTTTTATCGGGACTCTTATGAAGATAAACCGATTGTAAATCAGCAACCAGAAGCACCATCGAAAACTATGGAGGACATACATTTCAATGAAGAGGCTGCAGCAGCTCAACGAGATATTGAAGCCTTATCAATGAAAAGTTCCAGTAGCAATCCGAGTTATACTACCAGTAAGACTCGCTTAGATAGAGAAGCTGTTACGGGACCGACCTTAAGTGAAAGACTAGCTGAGTTTAAACGAGATAAAGTAGCTAAAGAGGGGCAAGTTCTTATTGAAAATGTAGGCATTACAACTGCGCCTACTGCTCTAGCTGCGACTTCAACTCGCGGTCGTAAATCTAATCATGCTTTAAAAGAGGGCATGAAATGGTCCATCATTTTAAGTAAACCTAAAGCTCTTGAACGTAGATACCGTTAATGAAGCAATCTATTTATAAATGTATAAACTAATTATGGTTTTATTGGAACATAAATAATAATGGATTGTGCATTGATGTGGTATAGCAACCATACTGTCACATATCATAATGTGGGGCATATAATTACATATTGAAAGAGGTTCCTATTGGTCACCTATGTGACTATTAGGAACCTCTTTTTTATTGTTTTTTCCTAGTGAAACTTTCACAATAATAGGGGAAGGAGTTCGTTTATAAGGAAAGGTAAAATTATGTATCGAAATGTGCGTGTTATACCAAAACAGTTGTTGCACCAATTATATATAGAGAAGCAATGGAGCGTTCGCGATGTGGCGGATTATTTTCAATGTAGTGTTGATACCATCATGCGCCGTATGAAAGCGTACGATATCGAACGGAGGCCTCTGAAGAAAGAAATCAATATGGTCCATGTACAAGCTTTGTATGAGACCGGTAAGTGGTCGCTCCATTCATTAGCAAAGCGTTATGATGTGTCTATTACGACGATAGCGAATCGCTTGAAAGAATATGGATTGGCTTGTCAGCAATCAAATAAAAACGTCTCTATAGATGTAGTACGTATATGTAGGGCTTATAAAAGTGGAAATAGTACAGATGCCATTGCTCGTATGTATGGTATATCGCGATGGAAAGTTCACCATGTATTGCGGCATATGGGGAATTGCTTACTTCCTAAAGTTCGAAAGCCTATGCGCGTAGAGGAGATGGCTTATTTATATATTCATCATCACATGAGTACAGATGACATTGGACTGGCTTATGGGATACGTGGTTCTACAGTGGCAATGTATTTGCGAGAGCAAGGTATAGAAATAAGGGCAAATACTCTTGATCTAGACGAAAATAAGATTAAAAAACTCCGTGCACAAGGTTATGGAGTTGCAAAGATTGCACAGGCGATGGGATGCTCTACCTCTGCTGTGCGAAAGCGTCTAGCTATGAAAAAATATATCTCTCCTTGATGTAGTGTGGTAGATACTATATACTTAAATTTATACAATGATGGGAGGAATATTATGCTCGAAATTATATCTGCTTTAACACCGTTTTTATTACTGGGCTTAGTGGCTGCTGGCTTATCTCGCCTTTCTGGGGTAGCCTTATCAATGGTTGTAGTACCAACCTTATTGATTTGGGGTGCCACTGCGGTTGACGTAATCGCCTTTATGTTGCTTTTTGTGGTGTACAACAACTTCACTATGGAAACACAAGATATTCGTTTAGATTATAAAGATCTTGTCTTATTCCCTAAATGGCGCTTGTGCATTCCCTTCATTTTGAGTTTGGGAAGCGCCTTCTTTGTTCCTGCTGCAGGCATTGCTGTTTTTATGGCTTGCTTTGTTTTAGAGTTATTGGCTACTGTGTATAAACGCATTCCTGAAAATAAACGGCCTCGTTTACAGCGCGTAATAGTGGCATCGATTTTGAGTGCCATTGTAACAGCTGTAGGCGCGTATATAGGTCCTAAAATTCCTAGTGAATTCTACTTTGTTTGTGTAGGCTTATCCATTTTAATCGTTACGGACTTTGCATGGTATGCCGGCAAGCATAGAGATGCTTTTAGAAGCGCATGGGATAGCATTTGGGCTGGTTTTAATATATTCTTAGGTATGTTTGGCGTAGAGGCTTCCTATTATCCAGCTGCACTTACGCGATCCATTCCAAATCCAATGGATCGCATGTTGCCTATGGTTACTGTAGTAGGTGGCTATGCAGGACTTATGGTAGTATTCGGCTTTTATAACATTTTTTCTATACCGTCTTTAATTACAGCTATTGGTGCTGCTATAGGGATACGCCTCTTTGGTATGTATGAATTTCCTCGGAATGGCAGTTTTTCTTATTTAGCAATCGGTTTTGCCGTGGCTGCTGTAATTTGCTTGTATCTCGTATCTCCGACACCAGTTGGTTTTGATCATATTAATACCTTAGTTTCTCAACCAATTGGCCAATAATAATAGATAATGTAAGTCTATTGATATATTTTAATAAGTTCTTTAGTTGCTTTCACCTAGGAGCTAATTGGATTATAATGTGTGATATATCTCATATATTGTATTGAAAATTAAGTTCATATTAGAATGTGAAAGGAGTTGATGCTATATGGCAGAAACAATTGAAACAAGACCATTCCCTCCATTCTTACCAAAGAAGGCAACAGTCATGATGATGGGCACATTTCCTCCAGAACAATCAAAACGTGCTATGGAATTCCATTATCCAAATTTCCAAAATGATATGTGGCGTGTTTTTGGCCTCGTATTCTTTGATGAAAAGGATCATTTTAGAAATGGTGAGGAAAAAGCGATGGATCCTGAGAAGATTAAAGCCTTTTTGTCTGAAACTGGAATTGCATCTTGTCCTACTGTTTTGAAAGCTATTCGCGAAAAAGGGAATGCATCTGATGCATTTCTTAAGGTCGTTGAACCAGTTCCACTTGCGGACGTACTGGAGCAAATCCCTGACTGTAAGCATATTGGTACAACAGGCGGCAAGGCTACGGAGATTTTATTGAGCCTTTTACCAGAAAAGGTTAAATTACCTAAAACTGGTGAAACAATTCCTTTTGTATTTAATGGTCGGGAATTGACATTGACACGTTTGCCATCTACATCACGTGCCTATCCGTTGAGCCTACCGAAAAAGGCTGAAGCGTACAAGAATTTCTTCAAAGCTTGTGGTCTAAAAACAAAATAAATATTTAAAGTAGCACCTTTAATGGTTGGCTTTGAGTCTTTTGGTCTCATCTGTCGCTATTGAAGGTGTTTTTATATCGTAAAAATATATGAGATATTAAAATGGAAATTAATGCATATTTATTGTGAATATGTAGTTTGTTATAAATAAAATTGATGAGATATATAATATTTTAATTCTTGTTTTTTATAATGAGAGGTTTATAATTAACCGTTGTCGCAAACTGGTTGACAATAATTTAAAAAATGGAGTTGATAATATGGATAAGGCTAAGGAGGCCTTGTGGACAAAATCCTTTGTCCTTGATACTTTGATTAATTTCTTAGTATTTTTAATTTATTATTTATTAATCGTTATTATTGCGGTTGTAGCAAAAGATAATCTTCATGCTACGGCTAGTCAAGCGGGACTTGCTGTTGGTATATATATTATTGGCACCGTTGTAGCCCGTTTGTTGGCAGGACGGTTTATCAGTATCCTAGGGTGTCGCAAGATGCTCTATTTAGGGTTATTGATTTACTTGATTTCAACGGCTATGTATTTCTATACACCTAATTTACTAATGCTTGATAGTGTTCGTTTCTTAAATGGTTTTGCTTATGGTATTACATCTACTGCTACAAGTACTATCATAGCTGCTATTATTCCTACGTCACGCCGTGGGGAAGGGATTAACTATTATGGCTTATCTACCTCTCTCGCCGCTGCAGTAGGGCCATTCTTAGGTATCTTGATGCTTCATAGTCTTGGTTATGATTTTATCATCGCATTCTGTGTTGCACTTATCATCCTTTGCGGTATTGGCTCTGTCATCATGAAATTTAATGAACCTAAACTTGGTATTGAATCTGAAGCACATAAGGGCATTAGAATCTCGGACTACATTGAACCACGGATGAATTCAATCAGTCTTGTTTCCATTCTAGTCGGTTTTGCCTACTCTGGTGTTATTGGCTTTATGGCAGCCTACACAAAAGACCTAGATCTTATTATGGCAGGTACCTTCTTCTTTGTTGTATATGCTGTAGTTATTACTATAACAAGACCATTGCTTGGTATTGTGTTTGATATGAAAGGTGAAAACTTCGTTCTTTATCCTTGTTTTGTATCCTTAGCACTTGGTATTTTCTTATTATCCATCGCCCACTCTACATGGCTTGTGCTTTTATCGGCTGTGTTTGTTGGCCTTGGATATGGTACATTTATGTCCAACGGACAAGCTGTTACTGTTAAAATAGTACCTGTTCATCGTATTGGTGTTGCCACATCCACATACTTCATTGCCTTGGACATGGGGCTAGGCTTTGGCCCCTATATTTTAGGCGCTGTTAAAGAGGTTGTAGGTTATACTAGTATGTTCCATGTAACCGTTGTTGTGGCGCTCCTTGCGCTGGTTGCTTATTATTTATTATATGGTCGTTATGTGGGGACTGAAAGAGATCTTTCTTTAAAAGCTCGCGCTGAAGAGGAAGAAATTAGAAATCGTAAGCGTAATAATAAGCTTGCGTAATATGTAAATTAAAAGGACTATACGAGCCTAGGCTCGTATAGTCCTTTTTGTTATCTACTACTGCTTTGCTAATGCTATTATTTTTCGATATTTACAATATTAACGATAACTTCAACAGCTTTTTTCATATCATCGATACATGCGAATTCATGACGGCCATGTAGGTTTTCTACGCCTGTAAAAATATTTGGTGTAGGAATGCCCATGAAGGAGATTTTGGATCCATCTGTGCCACCGCGAATAGGATCACAAATAGGTGTAATCCCAGCTTTTTCCATTGCTGCTTTGGCTACATTTACACATTCCATATTATCTTTGATGACATCGTACATGTTGTAGTATTGGTCTTTTACAGATACTTCACATACTTCACGACCATATATTTCGTTCAATGTTTGACCTGCTTGTAAGAAGAATGCTTTTTTTGCTTCGAACAGTTCCTTGTCATGGTCGCGGATAATGTAGTTCATTTTACCGGTATCTACTTGTGTTTCCATGCTCATGAGCATAAAAAAACCTTGGCGACCACAGGTGTGTTCAGGAACAGCTGCTCCTGGCAATAAAGCGTCAAATTGCATAGCTAGTTTAGCACAGTTGATCATAATGCCCTTGGCTGTGCCGGTGTGAACAGAAACACCTTTTAGGGTAACGGTACCGCCAGCTGCATTAAAGGTTTCGTATTCAAGTTGGCCTAGACTTTCACCATCGATAGTGTAAGCATAGTCTACAGGGAATTGTTTAACATCGAAGTGGTCTGCTCCAGTACCGATTTCTTCGTCTGGACCGAAAGCACACATGATTTTACCATGTTTGATTTCTGGATGAGCTACGAGGTAGGTGAGCGCTTCCATGATTTCACAGATACCAGCCTTGTCGTCACCACCGAGGAGTGTTAAACCGTCGGTTACAACTAAGGACTTGCCAATGTAATTTTTTAGATTTGGAAAGTCGGCACGTCGGGTGAAGATTTGGTGTTCTTTATTGAGGCAAATATCACTACCATCATAGTTTTCTACGATACGAGGTTTAATATTTTCTGCATTATAATCAGCTGTATCCATATGGGCAATGAAGCCGATGGAAGGAGCTTTCTCATCAGTGTTAGCATGTAATGTGCCGATGACAAAACCATTTTCACGATTATAAATAACCTCATCTAAACCTATTGCTTTTAAATCGGGAACGAGCACATTCGTAGCAAAGTCTACTTGAGTTTGAGTACTAGGAATGGTTGTACTTTCCTCATTAGACCGTGTATTTATGCTCGTATAGCGTACAAAACGTTCGACCATTGATTCCATAATGAAGCCTCCTCGTAAGTAAACATACGTGTTATACAGGGCAGTATACGATACCGTTACATAATAGAGATTCTTAATATACTTTCATTGTAGAACAGGGACGCCAAAAATGCAAAATAATTATTTATAGGGGGTGTATTGTTTTATTCGCATAGTGCATAGAAAACCATTGAACCATGTGTAGTACCGTGTTAGTATAAAGGTGAATAGTTATACGTTTGTACTTTTTCTGTGAGGAGGTTTTACTATGTCGGACGAGGTTCGTTCCATTCCACCCATAGAACCGGTGTTAGATCCTAAGAAAGATTACGTAGAGATTAACTCATATGTAGTATTCTGGGGCTTGTTCTATGCGGCAGTTTTCACACTGGCTGTTGGCTATTTATGTTTGAAAATCGGTCAAACAGTAGATGCTTTTGCACCAGTATCTGTACTTGCTATGGGTACAGCAGTTATTTTAAAACGGCAAAATGCTTTTGCCGAAACGGTACACATTCAAGCTATCGCTAGTTCTAGTACGAACACATTAGCAGGGGCTATGTTCTTCTTGCCAGCTCTTTACATCTGGAATGTAACAGATGTATCATTCGTACAAATGGCGATTCCTATCATTCTTGGCGGCGTTTTAGGTGTTTTATTATGCGTTATGTTCCGTCGCTATTTCGTTGAGGAAATGCACTATGTGTATCCGTTCCCAAGTGGTCGTGCTGCAGCGGAAGTATTGATGAGTAATGAAGGCAGCAAAGCAAAACTTATGCTTGGCTCTGGTTTAATTGCTCTCGTGTATGACTTTATTCTTAATAGTTTAGGGTGGTGGCAAGAGGTTATTCGCACTGCTACCTTTAAGTGGGGGGCAGCCCTTGCAGATCAAACTAAGCTAACCGCAGCGGTAGATACTGATGCAGCATTGCTTGGCCTTGGTTATTTTACGGGCCTTCGCTATGCGGCTATCATTGCAGCCGGTTCCTTCTTCTCTTGGTTTGTATGTATTCCGATTGTGTACTATTTAGCGCCTGAACATATCATGCAAATTGGCGGCCATGCAGTTCCATTGGGCGAGGCCCCAATTCGCAAGGTATTCCTTGATTATGTTCGTCATATTGGTATCGGCATGCTCGCTATGGCAGGCATCATCGGTCTAATTACAATGTCTAAAGTGGTAGCAAATGTTGTTAAAAATGCAGTGCTTGACATCTTTAGTTCTAAAACTGTAGATGTTAATTTGCTTCGTACACAACGTGACGTACCTACATCTTGGATTGGTGCTGGCATCTTGTTATGTACAGTTTTATTTGCAGCATATTTCCATTTTATGTATGCTGAAAGCTTCGGACAAACAATTGTAGCGTTCTTAATCGTTCTTATTATGTCCTTCCTATTGTCTGTAGTGGGGATTAGCTCCATCGCTTATACAGGTACAGAACCAGTTTCAGGTATGACAATCTTTATGATTATCATCTCCGCTGTATGCTTAACCGCAGCAGGTATGACTGGTAAGGTCGGTATGATTGCAGTCCTCATGATGGCATCCTTTATCGGTACTACTATTGGGATGGCTGGTAACTTCATGTCTGAACTTAAGGTGGCACATATGACAGGTGCTACACCTAAGAAAATGGAACAATGGCAAATCGTTGGTACTATTCTTTGTGCCGTACTTTCTGTAGGTGTTATGATTCTTTTGAACGATGCTTATGGATTTGTAGGAGATCATGCATTAAATGCACCTCAAGCGAACGCTATGGCTGCCATCATTGAGCCAATGATGACTGGTGGTAGTGCTCAATGGCCTCTATACATGGCTGGCGCATTATTTGCAATCATCTTGTGGATGGTAAGAGTTCCACCGTTGGCATTTGCCTTGGGCACATACTTGCCAATGGAAATCAATACACCATTACTTATCGGAGGTTTGATTGCGTATTTTGTACAAAATAGTACAAAAGACAAAGAATTGGCAGATCTTCGCTTCTCCAAAGGTAGTACAATTGCCTCTGGTCTCGTAGCTGGTGGTGCTATTGGCTCCTTGTTCAGTGCGGTGCTTCGCATTGCAGGTGTTGATGTATTTGCTCAAGCTTGGGTAGAAACACCTGAAGCGACATACCTCAGTATCGTAATGTATTTATTACTCTGTACGTTCTTGTACAAGGTAGCTATGTATATAAAAGCTAAACATGCTAAATAAATTACATACTATATATCCTAAATGAATTGAATAGCTTATTTATTCTATAAATAACCAGGAATCCTCCATTTTGGAGATGACCGCCTTTATCAAGTTTCATCTATGCTTGGTAAAGGCGGTCTTTTTATATACTTAAGAATGTTATTTTCGATATAGCTAAAAACTATATCAATTCAATACCTATTGGTATAGTTGGATTTATTGACCCGTACTATATCGAATGTTATCATAAAACTATAATACCTTTAGAGGTATTATTTTTATTATGCTCATAAGTGTAAGTATAGATATATTAGTTGATTAAGAAGAACTCTGTTTCTAGATAGAACAGAGAGAAGTAAGGATAATAATATGAAATTTAAGAAAATAGCAGCTCTATTAGGGGCTTTCACCATTGCTAGTAGTTTATTAATCGCAGGCTGTGGTCAGGAGGGGAATAGTCAGAAGGCATGGCGCGTAGGTACTGATGCGACCTATGCACCATTTGGTTTTAAAGACAAAGATAGTGGTAAATTAGCTGGATTTGATATTGATATTATCAATGCGATTGCAAACGAAGAGGGCATAGAAGCAGATATTCAAAATCTAAACTTCGATGCGCTTTTACCAGCATTACAAAGTAACACCATCGACATTGCTATTTCGGATATGACTATTTCTGAAGAACGAGCAAAATCCGTTGATTTTAGTAAACCGTACTATATTGCAGGTAATGGTCTCGTTGTAAACATTGATAACACCAATATTAATAGCTTTAAGGATCTAGAAGGTAAACGCATTGGTGTATCCATCGGCTCTACTGGCGCAGAGATTGCTAGCAAGATTCCAAATGCCGATGTACGTCAGTTTAATATTATTGTCGATGCGTTCTTAGAATTGCAAAATAAAGGCGTCGATGTAGTTATCAATGATACACCAGTAAACGAATATTATGTTAATGGTAAGGGCAAAGGTATCGCAAAGGTTACTGGAGAGGACTATGATGCGGCACCACTAGGTATTGCTGTGAAAAAAGGCAATACAGAATTGCTTAACAAAATCAATGATGGTTTGGCTAAGATCAAAGCAAACGGTAAATATGCAGAAATTTATAAGAAATGGTTTGGTAAGGAGCCTCCAGCAGAGGTATTAAAATAGTTTGTAGATAGTACCAGAATGTATTATTTGATATAATATGCTAGGTAAGCCTCGTGTTATATGAAGGTATGTATAGAATGGGTGATATGATGGCTAAACGAAGTGCATTTTTAGATATTATTAAGGAAAAGGGCGCCCTCGTCTTAGATGGGGCTTTAGGGACCGAATTAGAGCGTTATGGCTGTGATATTCAACATAAGTTGTGGTCTGCTAAGGTTCTCATGGATCAGCCAGATATCATCAAGAAAATACATATTTCTTATTTAGCTGCGGGTGCCGATATCATTCAAAGCTCTGGCTATCAAGCGACAGTAGCAGGCTTTAAAGGTTTAGGTTATGGAACGGAAGAAGCGATAGAGCTCGTTAAACTATCTGTTCGTTTAGCCGTGCAAGCTCGTAATGAGTTTTTAGAAGCAAAGGCGAGTGGGGCGCTTACATTGCGTGGTATTAAACTTGGCGAAGAGACTCCTGAGGGGGTTAGATATTTTTCTGAAGGTGCTTTACCTAAACCGTTGGTGGCAGCCTCTGTAGGACCTTATGGCGCTTTCTTGGCTGATGGCTCTGAATACCGTGGTTATCCTGATGTGCAAACAGAATATCTAGAGATATTCCATATTCCACGGCTAGCATTGTTCTGCGAAGAACATCCAGACATATTATCCTTTGAAACTATACCGTCTTATGCTGAAGCGATTGCTATTGCGAGAGCTATGTCTGATCCGTTTACATCAAAAGGTATTCCCGGGTGGATTTCTTTTTCCTGTAAGGATGGGCATCATGTTTCTAGTGGCGAAACCATTATTAAATGTGCACAAATGATCGATAAGGTACATCCTATTACGGGGATTGGCATTAATTGTACTAAACCGGAATATGTAGAATCATTGATAAAAGATATTCGTACTGTTACAGATAAACCGATTGCTGTATATCCTAATCTTGGTGAAAGCTATGATAGTAAAACTAAAACTTGGTATGGCGATGCTGCTTCATTTGTAGACTACGTTGAGGTATGGCGAAAAGCTGGAGCTGAAATCATTGGTGGCTGTTGTAGAACAACACCTGAAATTATCGGTGATATTGCAAAGAAAATTCACAACTAATATAGTGTGATATACAAAAAGCTATTCGAGTATAATTCGAATAGCTTTTTCTTTATATGCAAATAAAAAAGCAGTGCGAAAGCACTGCTTTTACTATGGCGGAGAGACAGGGATTTGAACCCTGGGTACGGGATAACCGCACACATGATTTCCAATCATGCTCCTTCAGCCGCTCGGACACCTCTCCATGTATTCTGTTGTGTAACAGGTACTTGTATAGTATATGAAAAAGTTAGATTTATGTCAAGCAAAAAAATAGTAGAATTATTGCATATTTACAAGGCTTTTAAAATATAGTATTTGATTTCAATAAATGGATATAAACCAAAAATCATAGCTTGGTTTTAGGCGTATAAAATCTGGTATATAAAAAGAAAAGCCGCCTATTTAGGCGGCTCTTGTATTAGAATACGTCTTTAATTTCAGCAGCTTCAATGGATGCTTTGATATCGTCTGCCATTTTTTCAATTAATGGCAGATCTTCTTCTTTCAAAGAGGATTTGATATCTAGTGGTTCGGAAACGATTTCAATGTCTTTGAAGTCATTTTCGAAATGGGAAACCATTGTTTTCATCGCAGCGGAAGCCCAAGAGTGGTTACCGATGATGGATACCTTATGGTTTTGGAAGTTAAGGGCTTTTAATTCATGGATAAAGTTTTCCATAGTAAGGTATAGATTCAAGTTATATGTAGGTGCGATAGTTACCAAGTTAGTATATTTCCAAGCATCGGAGATGATGTAGGAAGCATTCGTTTTGGAAACATCGTAAATTCTGATATCTGTAACACCACGTTTGGAGAGTTGTTTAGCCAATTGTTGAGCAATAGCACGAGTATTGCCGTACATGGAACCAAAAGCGATAACAACACCTTTTTTCTCAGCAGTATAGCTGGACCAATGTAAGTATTTGTGCGTGATATATTGGATAGATTCAGGGGTGCGCCAGATTGGACCATGAAGTGGAGCAATCCGTTTGATATCAAGGCTAGAAATTTTGCGAAGCGCATTTTGTACTTGTGGTCCGTATTTACCAACGATATTTGTATAGTAACGGCGAGCTTCTTCTTCGTATGTAGCTACGAAATCGGTTTGGTCAGCAAAGATATTACCATTAACTGTACCGAATGTACCAAAAGCATCTGCAGAGAACAATGTGCCTGTAGATTTTTCGTATGTACAAGTTACTTCAGGCCAGTGAACCATAGGCATAGTGTAAGAAACCAAAGTATGTTTACCTAAACAGATTTCATCGCCCTCTTTAATTTGATGGTATTGTTCTGGTTTTGGAGTGTTATAGAATTGCTCAAACATGCGGAATGTTGTAGCGTTGCCTACCATTTTACAATTTGGATAACGTTCCAATGTTTCCAATAATGTTTGGCAATGATCAGGTTCCATATGGTTTACGACGATGTAATCAAGTTCACGACCATTTAAGAGGTGAGTCAAGTTGTCGAAGTACTCTTCACGAATTTCAGCATCTACAGAGTCTACCACACAAGTCTTTTCATCGTCGATGAAATAGCTGTTATAGCTAACACCATTTGGAATAGGAAATAAGTTTTCGAAACGTTCTGTTGTCCAGTCATTACTACCAATCCAGTAGATATTATGAGTCATTTTCTGAGCACAATGCATAATAAAATCCTTTCTTAACCCACACTAGGTATGTATAGCTTTACATGAGAACTCATGTCTGTAAATATAGTATCAATTTATAATACTAATATTTTCGAAAAAAATCAATATTGAAAAAGCCTACTTGAAGAAGTAGGCTTTCACATGAAAGTTCATAGTGACCAATTATTTGAAGTATTTTACACCAGATGTAAAGATTGGCATTTCTAATTGGCCAGGAATATTTTTGCTAATGCCAGCACCACAGCGTTCGGAGTGTGCCATTTTGCCGAATACGCGACCATCAGGGCTATAAATACCTTCGATAGCGGCTACAGATTGGTTAGGATTGAAGCGACTATCCATGGAGGCGATACCATCAAAGTCTACATATTGTGTAGCGATTTGGCCAGTTTTATTGAACTCTAACACTTGTTGAGGAGAAGCTATAAAGCGACCTTCGCCGTGAGAAATTGGTACTGTGTAAATTTCTCCAGCTTTAGCATCACTCATCCAAGGGGACTTTGTGGAAATAACTTTCGTATTAACCATGCGAGATAAGTGACGACCAATGGTATTGTATGTCAATGTAGGATGATCTGCAGTTAACGTTTCAATATGTCCACCAGGTAATAAGCCTAACTTGATGAGCGCTTGGAAGCCGTTACAAATACCTAATACAAGGCCATCTTGTTTGTACAAGAGGTTTTCTAAACCTTCTGCAAGGTATGGGTTGCGGAAGAGGGTGGCTATGAATTTACCAGAACCATCTGGCTCATCACCGGCACTGAAACCTCCTGGGAACATAAGAATTTGAGACTCTGCTAATTTAGCTTTGATTACGTCGATAGATTCTTTTAATTGTTCTGGAGTTTGGTTGCGGATAAGCACGATATCTGTTTCTGCACCAGCCCGTTCAAAGGCGCGAGCAGAGTCAAATTCACAGTTTGTGCCAGGGAATACTGGAATAAGAACTTTTGGTTTGGCACCTAGGGAGGCGCTGCGAGGTTTAGCGTGTTGATCATGAATGTAAGCGACTGCTTCACCAAAGCCGTTTGGTGCATGCATAGGGAAAATATCGTTTAGAGGTGCTTCATAAGTAGCTTGTATTTCTTTGAGAGAAACAGATTGTCCTTCCCATTCGATAACAGGTGTGGCTTGGGTTACACCGATAACTTTCACATCAGGTAACTCTAAAAGATAATTAACAGCTGTAATATCTACTTCAACGATGAAGGAACCAAGGGCTGGTTGGAAGATACCACGTTCAGCGTATTTATCGAATTTAACACCAATATTGTTGCCAAGGGCCATTTTAGTGACTGCTTCAGGAATGCCGCCTTGATCAACTACATAGGCAGAGTAAACGCGACCTTTTTCAATTTGTTCTTGTAGTGTATCGCAGTTTTCTTTGAATCGATCCCAATCAGGGGTGTCATCGTATGTACGAGGTACATCGAAGAATACGAGACGGTGATCTACGCCTTTAAGGTCTTGGCTCACAATATTATCTACATGAGCTGTACCAACCGCAAAGGATACGAGGGTAGGGGGAACGGTAAGATCCATAAATGTACCGCTCATAGAGTCCTTGCCGCCGATAGCACCGATTTCAAGTTCTTTTTGTGCTTTATAAGCACCAAGTAAAGCTGCTACTGGCTTACCCCAAGATTCTTTAGAGTTGAGGCGTTCAAAATATTCTTGTAATGTTAAGTATGCGTCTTCTCGGCGACCGCCAAGAGCTACTAATTTTGCTACAGATAAAAGTACTGCATATTGCGCACCATGATAAGGGCTCCATGCAGATAACTCAGGCACAAAACCATGAGTCATAATACTCGCCGTTGTAGTTTCACCATTTAGAACCGGTAATTTAGCAACCATGCCTTGAGTAGGCGTTTTTTGGAATTTGCCACCAAATGGCATGAGGACAGTATTGGCGCCTACAGTGCTGTCAAAGCGTTCCGCTAAGCCTTGTTGGGATGCTGCATTTAAATCGGATACGGCTGCAAGCCATTTTTCCTTGAAGTTATCTGCACTAGCTGAACCACGTAAGAAGTAGGATCGATCTGCTGGAGCTTTTACGATAGCTTCTTGTTGTTGATTGGCACCATTTGTATTTAAAAAGTCGCGGCTAATATCTACAATTGTTTCGCCATTCCAGTTCATGATGAGGCGATTTGTATCAGTTACCTCTGCCACAACTGTACACTCCAGGTTTTCTTCGTCGCAGTATGCTTTGAACGCCTCTACATCAGAAGCAGCGATGACACAGGCCATGCGTTCTTGGGATTCAGAGATGGCTAACTCTGTACCATCGAGGCCAGCATATTTTTTAGGGACTAAGTCGAGATTGATTGATACACCATCAGTTAGTTCACCGATAGCAACAGATACACCACCTGCACCAAAGTCATTACAACGTTTGATAAGTGTCGTTACTTCGCCACGACGGAATAAACGTTGGATTTTACGCTCTGTAAGAGCATTGCCTTTTTGTACTTCTGCACCGCATGTGGATAGAGAGTCAACGGTATGTTCTTTAGAGGACCCTGTAGCACCACCACAGCCATCACGGCCAGTTTTACCACCTAGCAATACTACCACATCGCCTGCAACTGGTACCTCACGACGAACTTGGTTGCGAGGTGCAGCACCGATAACTGCGCCGATTTCCATGCGCTTTGCTACGTAGCCAGGATGGTAATATTCTTTTACTTCACCTGTAGCAAGGCCGATTTGGTTGCCGTAAGAGGAGTAACCACGAGCTGCTTCTTGGGTGATCTTTCTTTGTGGTAATTTGCCTTCCAATGTATCTTCAAGTCTTGTATGTGGATCGCCAGAGCCTGTGATGCGCATAGCTTGGTATACGTAGGCGCGACCGCTCAATGGGTCGCGAATACAACCACCTAAGCAGGTAGCTGCGCCCCCAAATGGTTCGATTTCAGTAGGGTGGTTATGGGTTTCGTTTTTGAATAGTAACAACCATTCTTCAGTCTTGCCATTTACATCGACAGGGATGATGATTGTACATGCATTGATTTCATCAGATTCATCGAGATTTGTAAGTCCTCCAGCGTGGCGCAATTCTTTTACAGCCAATGTAGCCATGTCCATGAGGGAGCGAGCTTTTTTCTTAGTCGTGTAGAGCTCAGCACGGCCTTCCATATATTCTTCGAAGGCTTCCTTTATAGAACCGGTGAAGCGGCTGTCTTCAATGGTAATATCTGTTAACTCGGTCATAAAGGTAGTGTGACGGCAATGGTCAGACCAATATGTATCGAAGAGGCGAATTTCTGTAATCGTAGGATCGCGGTGCTCCACCTTTGCGTATTGTTGTCTAATCATTTGAAGGTCTGCTAATGTCATAGCAAGACCGTAGTTTTTGATGAGCGCTTCTAAATCAGCATCGCTCATCGTAGTAAAGCCATCGATTGTTGCCACCGGCTTTGGATCTTCTAAATCGAGAGCTAAGGTGTTTGGTACGTCAAGGCTCGCTTCGCGGGAATCAACAGGGTTAATGTAGTATGCTTTGATGGTATTTTCTTGTTCTTTTGTAAAGGTGCCTTCGATAGCATATACGCGAGCACAACGCACGATGTGGCCGGATGTGAGGGTGAGCATAGAAATACATTGCTCTGCGCTATCAGCACGTTGATCGTATTGACCTGGCACATATTCAACAGCAAATACAAAGCCTTGTACATTTGGAATTTTTTCTAATACAGTATCTACAGGAGGTTCAGAAAAAATTAAATTTTTAGCAGACTCTAGATCTTTTGCATCTAAATTTTCGATGTCGTATCGCTCATAGATAGTCACAGCTGTAGCAGGCATAGATAATTCCTGTTGTAAGGTTTGTAACATGCGTTGCGCTTCTAGGTTGAAAGATTCTCGTTTTGTTACGAATAATCGTTGTATAGCCATTGTAGCCTCCTGTAATGTATATAATTCCCTATGGGATATTGACAAATTAAGTATAGTCGGTCTAGACTTATAAGTAAAGATAATCTTACTAATGAAAAGATTAGAAATACTAATAAATATGAAAAGTTCATGAAGGTCATAAGACCTAACTTTCATGAAGATTTCTACATATTCATTATATATTGAGAGTCTATAGTTATAATAGGGTAATGATATGTGTATTTAAAAGTAAGACGTTACTATTAGTATATAACAGAGGTGAATAAAATGGCAGTATCTGCAGATTTATATAGAACCTTTCTAGGGGTAGGCTTATATTTATCTTTTTCCCGTGCCGCAAAAGAATTAGGCGTGTCCCAATCCGCCATCAGTCAAAGTATTAAACAATTAGAAGGAGAACTTAATATGCCTCTCTTCGTGCGTACTACAAAATCTGTAGGGTTCACGCCAGAAGGTAAAGAATTGTTTGATACGGTAGCTAAAGCTTTCTCTATTCTTGATAATGGTGTTACCCAATTACAAGAACGGGTTAGTCAAGCTTATGAAAGTTTAAATTTGGCTGCCACAGATACTTTGTGTCGCCATTTCCTATTGCCTTATTTCCACAAATGGCAATTACAAGAAAGTGAAATTGGCTTACATATCATTAATCGTCCGTCTCCTGATTGTGTAGAATTAGTACTCAATAAAGAGGCGCAATTAGCCGTGGTTAATGATTATGAGGGCTTGAGAGATAATCCTCAGCTAGAGGTAACTACGCTAGCTACCATTCAAGATGTCTTTGTTGGCGGTCCTGACTATAAAGGGGCAGGATTCTTTGATCAAGGGCGCCTTCTTAACGAGCCTATTTTACTCTTGCATAAAGGCTCTGCTAGTCGTACATTCTTTGACGATGTAACACATGGTGCTTGTCGTAAGCCTCGCTTTGAATTGGGTAGCGTCGATGTATTACTAGATCTTGTAGAAATCAACATGGGTATTTCCATGTTGCCTAATCATGTGGTACAACAAAAAATGCAAGAAGGGACTATTGTGCGCATCGATACAGATATTCCGGTACCAACACGCGACATTGTGCTTGTGCGTTCACGCTTGGTTCCTCAATCTGAAGGAGCTGCGAGATTTACTTCCTTGCTAGTTAATCGTGAAAGTACTCGAGATAAAATTTTATAAGAAAAAGACATATTTAAAGACATACTTTAGGAAAATTTCTTAAAGTGTGTCTTTTTATATATTAGTGTACGTTTTGCCATGCTATATTATATTCTTATAAAGCAGTTGAGTTATATAATTCATATGCGAAATATTTAAGTCATATTGGCAATGATATTTATGTGTTATATTATGAGACTTTTACTAGATATAGGTTGACCCTAAGGGGTTGTTTACGTTAAAATTTAAAGATAGTTATGCGGAGGTATGAGCACATGGAATTATTAAAAGAACGCATTCGTGAAGAGGGGATTGTCCTCAATAATCGCGTGCTGAAAGTAGATGGGTTCTTAAACCATCAAATCGATCCACAATTGTTTAAGGCAATTGGTAAAGAAATCGCGGATCGTTACCGTGATGCAGGTGTACAACGTATTGTTACCATCGAAGCATCTGGTATTGCGTTGGCATTGATGGCTGCGCTTGAACTAGACGTGCCATTGGTATTTGCGCGTAAGAAAAAATCCATCCTTATGGTAGATGATGTATATCATAGTGTTGTGTACTCTTATACAAAAGAAGAGAATTATGATATTACCATTTCTAAAAAATTCTTACCAGCTGGCGAGAAAGTATTGATTATCGATGATTTCTTGGCGTCTGGCGAGGCGGCTATGGGCCTTGCTAAGTTGGTTCAAGACGCAGGTGATGAAGTAGTAGGCATGGCGATTGCTATCGAAAAGTCCTTCCAACCTGGTCGTGAGCGCTTGGAAAATGCGGGCTACCGTGTAGAGTCTTTAGTTCGCATTAAAGAATTCAAAGATAATGGTTGTGTGTTTATCGAAGACTAATTTGTCTGATTATTGTTAGAGGGAATTATGAATAAAAAAGCAGAAAAATTCGACTTACTCGTTGCTGACCTTAACAAAGGCGGTAACACTTGGTTTACAAAGGAAGAAATGACAGACGATCTTAATACAGTTGTATATCATGGTCGTTTGGATGTTCATGAGCATAGCTTGCCTGTGTTCATCGTTGTAGACGATTCTGCGTTCACCTATGTACGCATCGCTATCACAACAACATCTATTGATAAAAAAGTGATTCCTGCGGTATTGAAAGAACTTAACACGTTAAATCAAGATTACAAGATATCTAAATATTACGTGAGCAATGAAGACAATAACATTTATATGGATGTGTCTATACCATGTTTGAATGAACAATTTGATCCTACTGTAGTAGTGAATCTTATGCTTGAAGTTATTCAACCGCATTTAGATGCTGTACATAAAGATATTCTTAAAGTAGCTGGCTTAGCTTAATAGAGGTTGTTATGAATCCTAAATCCTTATTATTTGATAAGTTTTTGAAAGAAGAAGAAATCATATCTTTTGAACGGAAGGATTTTGATGATGAAGACGGTACAGTAGTATATCGTTCTTATATCAAGTCTCCTTTATGGGATATGCCTTTGTTCGTCATTCTCGATAACAGCATTTATAGTGTAGTTCGTTTAGTGTTAGGCCCTGAAAAGGTAACAGCACAAAATATGAATGCCTTGAATGCATTAATTAATCGTGACAATGCGACATATAAAAATTACAAACTTTATATTGATGAACAAGACTCTAGCCTATACTTGGATTGTGTATATATGTGTGGTGATGATGCGTTCGAGCCTGCATTGATGTATGCGTTGATGTCTTCTATTGTAGATTATATTCCAGAATCTGTAGGTGAATTGAAAGCTGCCTTTGAAAGTGGTACTCACTAATCAATAATAGATACAAGTTAAGTGATCTAATGTTCGGAATTATGAAAAGAGGATAACCTGTTTATAAATGGGTTATCCTCTTTTTGTATGGATAAGAAAAAACATATAAATATTTTAATCGATAGAGTAAGTTTGTGTTATTATAAGATTGAAAAGGCAGTATTTTATTTTACAGATTTATTTAAAATTATTTTATATGATGCAATCTATATTTTTGCAATAGTTCGGAATATAATGAATGATAAAAATATTTAATAAAAAAATATTCGAAAATAGTATTGATTTTGTAAATGTTAGGTGTTACAATTTGAGTACAAGAAGGAGGTAGCACCGTGAACTATGCAAATCAACAAACTCAAAGCAAGTCTACGGAGGCTACTTGTGCGCATTTGTCCCAGTCTGTTTTGGCTGGGCTTTTTTATTAGGAGGATCTATGAAGGTCGGTATTATCATGGGCAGCAAGTCTGACCTAGACACAATGAAAAAAGCATCTGCCGTACTTGATGAATTTAACATTCCCTATGAAATGGTTATTGCCTCAGCTCATCGTACCCCAGAGGCTGTAAAGAATTTTGTTACACGACTTGAAGATGAAGGGGCTATCGCTTTTATTGCTGGTGCTGGCGCAGCGGCTCACCTACCTGGTGTGGTGGCGAGCTTCACTACACTGCCAGTTATCGGCATCCCAATTAATGCAACCGCATTAAAAGGTATTGATTCTCTACTTGCTATTGTACAAATGCCATCTGGCATGCCTGTAGCAACCATGGCTGTAGATGGTGCTAAAAATGCAGCGCTCTTTGCAGTGCAAATTGGAGCAGCTTTCAATAAAGACCTGAAAGAACAATATCAACAATATCGTAAAGATATGGCTAAAAAAGTCTTAGCAGACAATGCAGAATTACAAGGTGCTATTCATATTTAATTATGTAAATCATCGGCGATTAAATATTGGTTAAGAAAAACAGTTTATTTAGATATCTATTACATAGTTTGTATCATTAATTTATGATAAAGGAGAAAGATCATGGCTAACATCAATTTGGAAAAATTAACATTATTGTATGAAGGCAAAGCAAAACAAGTATATGCAACAGATAACAAAGATGAGTACATCGTTCATTACAAAGATGATGCCACTGCATTTAATGGTGAGAAACATGATACCATTCTTGGAAAAGGTGTTTTGAACAATAAAATTTCCTCTTTCTTCTTTGAATTGTTGAAAAAAGAAGGCGTACCAACTCATTTCGTTCGTCGTGAAGATGATCGCAACCAAACAGTACTTGCATTGAAAATAGTTCCTCTTGAAGTTATTGTTCGTAATATTGCGGCTGGCTCTATGGCTAAACGCTTTGGCATTGAAGAAGGAACTCCACTTAAACATCCAATCCTTGAATTCTGCTACAAAAATGATGAATTAGGCGATCCATTTGCCAATGAATCCCAAATCACAGCACTTGGTTGGGCTACTCAAGAACAACTTGATGTAATTTCTACAATTACTTTAAAGGTAAATGATATATTGAAGAAATTTTTGGCTACTAAAAATGTGACACTTGTAGATTTCAAGGTAGAATTTGGTACCCATAATGGTGAAGTTTTATTGGGTGATGAAATTTCTCCTGATACATGCCGTTTCTGGGATGCTACAACTGGTGAAAAACTTGACAAAGACCGTTTCCGTCGAGATCTTGGTAATATTGAAGAAGCATATAAGGAAATGTTATTCCGTCTTACAGGTGAGCGTGCCTAATAGGGGGGAAGATGAATTACGATTCTGTTTTTGATAAATGGCACGAAGAGTGTGGTGTGTTCGGCATCTATGATAGGACCGTTGATGTAGCACGCTATGTATATTGGGGGCTATTTGCTCTCCAACATCGTGGTCAAGAAAGTGCGGGCATTGCTGTTACCGATGGTCATGATGTTGAACTGAAAAAAGGCATGGGCTTGTTGACCGAGGCTATCAAAGAATTACCATCTTTTCCAAGCTATATGGGGACTGGTCATGTGCGGTACTCTACGACTGGGTCCAATAATCCGCGTAATATCCAGCCTTTGGTTATTCACTACCAAGGCGGTCAAATTGCGGTGGCTCACAATGGAAACTTAACGAATGCCTTATCTATTCGAAAACGTCTCGAAGCCGATGGTTCCATCTTTCAAACGACGATGGATTCTGAGGTTATCGTGAACTTGATAGCCCGTTCTAAAGCAGAAACACAAGCGGAACGGATTGCCGATGCGGCGCGTCAAATTGAAGGGGCGTTCTCTTTAGTCATTACTACGAACGACTCTTTAGTAGGTGTACGAGACCCTCAAGGATTTAGACCACTTTGTTTAGGTAAAACTGAAAATGGTTATGTGCTCTCTAGTGAAAGTTGTGCTTTTGATGCGATTAAGGCAGAGTTTATTCGTCATATAGATCCTGGTGAAATGGTTATCATCGATGACTCTGGTGTGCGTAGTACTATCTATGCGGAACCAGAAAAAATCGACAAAAAACTTTGCGTCTTTGAATACATCTATTTTGCACGTGGCGATAGTCATATCGATGGTCAATCCGTATATCAATCTCGGCTAAATATGGGCCGCGAACTATATAACGAAACTAAGTATGATGCAGACATCGTAATGTCCATTCCGGATTCCGGTACAACAGCTGCATTAGGTTATGCTCGTGCATCGGGTATCCCTTTTGCGGAAGGTTTAGTTAAGAACCGTTATAGCGGCCGTACCTTTATTAAACCAAATCAAGAGGAACGAGAATTAGCTGTTCGTATGAAGCTAAATGCATTGCCACATATTGTTGGAGGTAAGCGTATCGTCCTTATTGATGATTCTATTGTGCGCGGTACTACGAGTGGTATCATTGTAAAAATGCTAAAAGAGGCTGGTGCTAAAGAGATTTATATGTGTATTAGTTCTCCAACTATTGAGTATTCCTGTCACTATGGCATTGATACATCAGTGCGTAAAGAACTTATAGCAGCAACTCATACAGTGGATGAAATTAGAGATTTCATCAAGGCTGATAAATTACATTACTTGTCTCGTGAAGGTCTATGTCGTGCTGTATCCGATGTAAAACCAGATGATTTATGTTTTGCATGTTTTAATGGTGATTATAGCGTAGCGGTTCCTGCGGACCAAGAGGAAGGGGTCAAATATGTGCTCGAATAAAACTAGTTTAACCTATCGCGATGCAGGTGTTGATATCGATGCAGGTAATCGTGCCGTAGAATTGATGAAAGAATCTGTTAAACGCACGTATACACCAGGTGTTGTTGGTGATTTAGGTGGTTTTGGGGGACTCTATTCTTTAGCTGGTCATGCTATGTCTGATCCTATGCTCGTATCTGGTACAGATGGGGTGGGCACCAAATTACGTCTCGCTATCATGATGGATAAACATGATACTATCGGTCAAGACTGTGTAGCTATGAGTGTTAATGATATCCTCGTACAAGGTGCTACACCTTTATTCTTCCTTGATTATATTGCGGTTGGCAAACTAGAGCCTGTAAAAGTGGCGGATATCGTACGCGGTGTAGCTGAGGCGTGCGAAGAATCAGGCTGCGCTTTACTAGGCGGTGAAACTGCTGAGATGGCAGGTTTCTACGATGATGAGGATTATGATGTAGCTGGTTTTGCCGTTGGTATCGTAGATCGTCCTAAATTGATTACTGGTGAAAGTATCAAGGCAGGAGACATTATTCTTGGGTTACCATCTTCTGGGGTTCATTCTAATGGTTTCTCGTTAGTTCGTAAAATTGTATTTGATCACAAGGGTTTCTCCATTGGTCAAGATATTCCTGAATTTGGCAAAACACTGGGAGAAGAATTATTAACGCCAACGCGCTTATACCCTAAAGCTGTATTGCCGTTGATTAAAGAAAGCCTACTTAAAGGTATGGTTCATATTACGGGTGGGGGCTTCTATGAAAATATTCCTCGCGTTTTACCGGCAGGAGTAACGGCAGAGGTCGATTGTGATACATGGCCTCGTCTTCCTGTATTCGAAAAGCTACAAGAATGGGGCAATGTAGATTGGCATGAAATGTACCGTACTTTTAACATGGGTATTGGCATGATTCTCATAGTGGACGCTGCGGATGTGGATCGAGTAAAGGCAAATCTTGAAAGTCGTAATGAAGCGGTATATGAAATTGGTCATATCGTTAAAGGCGAAGGTCCAGTTGTTGTAAAAGGGGCGGTATTTAATGACTAGTTCCGTAGCTAAAAAGCGTCTAGCTCTATTCGCAAGCGGTAGAGGATCCAATGGGGAAGCCCTTTATAAAGCCATGCAAGAAGGATATATTAATGGTGAGTTTGTAGTTATCATTACAGATCACGGTGATGCAGGGATTGTTGAACGTTCTAAACCTTGGAATATTCCACTCATTGTCATCGAGCGTAGTGACTATGATTCTAAAGCTAGCTTTGAACAAGCCCAGTTAGATGCGTTAGAGCTCTATAAGGTAGATGGTATCGTTTTGGCTGGATATATGCGCATTGTAGGGACTCCATTGATTGAGCACTATGAGCATAGAATTTTAAATATCCATCCTGCCTTGTTGCCATCCTTTCCGGGACTACATGGACATCAACAAGCTATTGATGCGGGAGTAAAGGTAACCGGTTGTACGGTACACTTTGTTGATGCCGGAATGGATACGGGGCCTATCATTATGCAGAATACGGTTCCTTTATTACCGGAGGATACAGAGGATACCCTGAGTGATAGATTATTGCCTATTGAACATAAAACATATAAAGAGGCATTACGACTATTTTGTGAGGATAAGCTCACTATAAAAGGTCGTGTTGTATATATTGAAGATTGATGTGTAAGCAAAGGAAGACGTTAGATGATTAAAAATGCATTACTTAGTGTTTCTGATAAAACAGGTATTGTAGACTTTGCGAAAGGTTTAGTTGATTTAGGGGTAACCATTTATTCCACAGGTGGGACCCTTAAAGTCATAACCGAAGCAGGTATTCCGGTAAAATCGGTAGAGTCTTTGACTGATTTTCCTGAAATGATGGATGGCCGCGTAAAGACATTACATCCTAAGGTGCATGGTGGCATTTTGGCGATCCGTGATAATGCGGAGCATCAAAAAGCTATGGTAGAACATGGTATTGAACCAATCGACCTTGTTGTAGTCAATCTTTACCCGTTCCGTGAAACCATTGCAAAACCTAATGTATCCTTAGAAGAGGCCATCGAAAATATCGATATTGGTGGTCCTACGATGGTTCGTTCTGCAGCAAAGAATCATGCCTTTGTGGGCATCGTAGTAAATCCAAATCATTACGATGAAATCATTACGATGCTCAAGGATCAAGGTGAATTGACTAAAGAATATCGCTTTGGACTTGCCAAAGAAGCCTTTGCTCATACGGCGGCTTACGATGTGGCCATCGCTAATTATATGAGTAGAATCTTGAATGAAGGCCCTACACCTCCAGAATATTTGAGTGCTTATGAGAAGGTAACAGATCTTAGATATGGGGAAAATCCGCATCAACAAGCCGCATTCTACAAAGAAATTGGTACAGCTCATGGCATGGGGGCCTTGAAACAATTACATGGCAAAGAGCTTTCCTATAACAATATTGTAGACATGGAAGCGGCATGGAATATGGTATGGGAGTTTACTGGGCCAGCTGCATGTATTATTAAGCATACGAACCCATGTGGTGCCGCTACTGCAGCTACATTACATGATGCCTATGTAAATGCTTACGAAGCTGATTCCGTATCCGCCTTTGGTGGTATCGTAGCCTTAAACCGTGAAGTAGATGCAAGTACAGCGGAGGAAATGAGCAAAATTTTCTTAGAGGTTATTATGGCACCTGCTTTCACAAAAGAAGCATTAGAAATTCTTGAAGCTAAGAAGAATATTCGTCTCATTGAACTATCTAAGCCGGAATCTGGTCAAGTGACAGTAAAGAAGGTGTCTGGTGGTTTATTAGTGCAAACAGAAGACGATATCTTAGAAGACCGCGTTAATTATAAAGTTGTTACGAAGGTACAACCGACAGAGGAACAATGGAAAGCTCTTGAATTTGCATGGAAACTCGTAAAACATGTAAAATCCAATGCGATTCTGATTTCTAATGAAAAGCGTACTCTTGGAGTTGGGGCCGGTCAAATGAATCGCGTAGGTTCTGCAAAAATTGCTCTTGAACAAGCCGGGGAAGCCGCTAAAGGCGCTGTATTAGCATCCGATGCATTCTTCCCATTTGGAGATACCGTAGAAACAGCGGCAAAGCATGGCATTGCAGCTATTATTCAACCAGGTGGCTCTATTCGCGACGAAGAGTCCATCAAAGCGGCTGATGAAGCGGGCATCGCTATGGTATTTACAAACATTCGTCACTTTAAACATTAACTAGTTAAGAATTTTAGCGGATTGTTAAGCACTATTAGGGCAAAATATCTATTGAACGGTCAACAATTATTGATGTTTGGAGTGGCCCCGTTATGTGTTTATATTATTATGAATTTGATGGCGTTTAGGCGCCGATGGAGGACTTATGAAAGTATGTGTAATCGGTAGCGGCGGCCGTGAACATGCATTGGCGTGGCGATTGTCCATCAGCCCTAGCGTAACAAAGGTATATGCTATTCCTGGTAGTGCGGCTATGTCAGATTGTGCAGAGCTAGTTGGCATCGATTGGCAACAAAGCGATCATTTAATTAGCTTTTTGAAAGATAATCAAGTTGATTTAGTTGTTGTTGGGCCTGAGGCTCCTTTAGTAGCGGGCTTAGCAGATGTACTTAATAAGACGGGGATTCCAGTTTTTGGTCCATCCAAAGCAGCAGCTCAACTAGAGGGATCAAAGGTGTTTGCTAAAGACCTCATGAAAAAATACAATATTCCTACTGCTGCGTATGGTGTATTCCATAAGGTAGATGAAGCGAAAGCTTTTATTGCTCAAACAGGAGCTCCTATCGTTGTTAAAGCTGACGGCTTGGCAGCAGGTAAGGGTGTTGTAGTAGCCATGACCATCGATGAAGCGAATGCAGCCGTAGAAGATATGCTCAGTGGTAATCGATTCGGTGATGCAGGCAGCACCGTTGTTATCGAAGAGTTTATGGAAGGCGAAGAGGCTAGTTTATTAGCCTTTGTAGATGGCAAGACCGTAGTTCCTATGATTGCCTCTCAAGATCATAAACGTATTTTTGATGGTGATAAAGGGCCTAATACAGGTGGCATGGGGACCTATGCACCGGCCCCCGTTCTTACAGATGCATTGCGGGACGAAGCGATGAAAACCATCTTAGAACCTATGGTAGCGGCTATGGGAAAAGAAGGCATGCCGTATGTAGGCTGCCTTTACGCGGGGCTTATGATTACTGACGAAGGTCCTAAGGTGGTAGAATTCAATGCGCGCTTTGGTGATCCTGAAACACAAGTTGTATTGCCGCTACTGGATAGTGATTTAGGTGAGATTATGATGGCCTGTGCTAAGGGCACATTAACCTCTAATATGGTGAAATGGAAAGATTCCTCAGCGGCTTGCGTTATCCTTGCTTCTAAGGGCTATCCTGAAACTTCATCAAAGGGCGATGTCATTAGTGGGGATATTAAACAATATGACACAACCATTGTATTCCACTCAGGTACAAAGCTTGTTGGTGAAAATTATGTCACTAATGGCGGTCGTGTGCTCGGTGTTGTCGGTCTTGGCAAAGATCTTAGAACGGCACTTGATAGAGCCTATGGACGTATAGAGCATATCGACTTTGAAGGCATGCAATATCGTACAGATATTGGGGCTAAGGCTTTTAAATAAAGTAACAACATTTTGAATATAATGAAAACCTCTACATTCATGCACGACGCATGCGGTGTAGAGGTTTTATTTTCTACCTTTTAACTGTTACCTATGATATAATAAATTAGATATAAAGAGGGCCCATCGACGTGTGATGGCGTTAGGCTCATCTCAAAAATTTGGAAACTTATTGATGACGCCTGACGTGTAGAAGTAAATCTTCTACACGTTAGGTGTTTTTACTATAGTCTATTTTATTTCTTAATAGTGATATACAACTATGATATATAATAAAGAACCGTTAGAACTGAATAGTCCGGTAGCCTTTTGGCTGAATTTTCCAAACGAAGAACGCGTATTTTGGGTGGATCGTCAAAGCGACCGCATCGTTGTAGGTGCTAAACGTTTGGCGACGGTCAAAGATGATGAAGATCGCCATAATTACGCTTACGTGTTTTATGGAGATACTTTTTTTGAAAACTCTAAGGACCCTAAATGGGCTGGCATGGGTCATGAAATGATTGCTTTCACCCATTACTATATCGTAGAAAATGGGGAGTCTTTTTACTTGCACGCTGGTGAAAGCGTCCTTATTACGGATTTCGAGGTGCCTCGAGTTCGCCATAACTACAGGGAAACCAGTGATGATAAGGCGGCTTGGGATAGTTTGATGAACGCTATCGCTGATGGTATTAGTAGTGGTGAAATGACGAAGGTCGTTTCTTCTCGAGAGGTACAGTTTACTAGTGAAACACCATACAATGTGGCAAGTATTTTAGCAAATTTAGTAGATAATAATCCAAATTGCTTTATCTTTGGTTACGAAAAGGATGGACGCACCTTTGTGGGTGCATCGCCAGAGATTCTAGTTCGCCATCGAGGTAGTGAAATTCTCAGCTATGCCTTGGCGGGGACAGCGCCTAAACATGGACCAAATGCGTGGACTAAGGAACAACTGTTAACGGATAAGAAAAATCTCTTTGAACATAATATAGTCCGTGACCGTATTGTGGATATCATGAAATCTATTACTCCGGAGGTTATAATAGGTGAAACGGGTATCATGGAGCTGGCGCATCTCTATCATTTGCGCACCATTATTACTGCAAAGGATAGCACAAAATCCCTCGTGGAATGGGCAAAGTTGCTCCATCCTACACCGGCTCTCGGTGGTGAACCGCGAGAAAAGGCGTTGACATTGTTACAAAAGTACGAAACTCATGAGCGCGGCATGTATGCAGCACCTTTTGGCTTTATGAAAGACATGGGGGACGGCATTGTCATCGTTGCTATTCGATCTGCCCTCATTATGGATAATGTTCTTTATGCCTATGCAGGATGTGGCGTCGTAGCCGATTCTGATGCGGATGAAGAGTACGCAGAAACTAATAATAAAATGCGCACCATTTTGGATGCGTTATAATAAATTTCCAAACCCTTAGAAGTTGTTGAAAGGGAATATAATGAACGAATATATTGCTGCCTTGGTAGATGAGTTTTACCAACTCGGCGTCCGGCATGCTGTGTTTAGCCCTGGTTCTCGTTCTACGACGATGGCTATGCTTTTCATGGAGTATGAAGGCTTTGAAACATATATGAATATAGATGAGCGCTCTGCTAGCTTTATGGCACTTGGCATTGCAAAGGCTCATAAAGAACCAACTGTGTTAGTTTGTACATCCGGTTCCGCAGTGGCTCATTATTTGCCCGCTATTTTAGAGGCTCAATATAGTGGGGTACCTCTTATTGTATTGTCTGCCGATAGACCTTATACCTTGCTACATACAGGGGCTCCACAAACAGTAGATCAACAAAAAATCTTTGGTACAGCTGTAAACTATTATGAAGAATTAGCGGTGCCTCAAAAGGAACATTATTACACATATCCACGACAAGTAGCGCGCAAGGCATATATGAAAGCTATGGATATCAAAAAGGGGCCAGTGCATATCAATATACCTCTCTTTGAGCCATTAGTGCCTGAACTGGACCGTAAGCACTTTGAAGCGGGACGTAGCCCTTACAAAGTATTTAAACCTAATTACGGTGATGTGTTTAGCTATCAGAATAGAAGTAATAATACAAGTAATACAAGCGACGTAAGTGACGTAAGTTATACTAAAAATACTACTGATAATAGTGCTAATAACACTAATAACTTTAATAACACTAATAATGCTAATAACTTTAATCTATTGCTTGAACAGTATAAGAGAGTCCTTATTTTAGCTGGTCCACAAATTAATGTAGATGAAGTTGAGTCTATTCATTCCTTTGCGGAGAATTTACAAGCTCCTATCTTGGCGGATCCATTGTCCAATGTAAGACGCTGTCATAAGACTGGTGCTATTGTTGCCAATCATGATGTTGCTAGCAATCTTAATAATGATACAGATATGATTCAGAAAAAACATTTCTCTGATGTTGTCATTTCTACGTATGATGCATTTTTAGCGGATAAAGACCTATGGCCTGTACTAAAGCCAGATTGCGTGATTCAGTTTGGCCAAATCGTTGTATCGAAACGGGTACAGCAAATGGTGGCAAGTTGGGATAATGTGGAGTATATTGAGATAAATCCCACGATGGACTCGATGAATCCAACGGGGAAAACCACCATGCATATGCAAGCAAGCATCGATATGTTTACGCATTTGTTCGCTGTAAAGAACGAATTTAATGCATATCTTAATAGATGGAAACGTTTAGAAGTAGCTGGTAAAGCTCAACTAAGTACAGCCGTAGAAGAACCAAGTTGCTTTGAAGGACGCACAATACGTGAGTTGCAACAGCATATTCCTGATAATAGCCAAGTGCTAGTGGCAAATAGTATGACCATTCGCGACTTTGATTACTTCTGGTTCTCTGGTGAGTCCGATGCCGTTCTTTACGGAAATCGTGGTGTTAATGGTATTGATGGTACCGTTTCAACTGCACTAGGTCTTGCCGCAAATGGTCAGCCTACATATCTCGTAACGGGTGATTTGTCTTTATTCCATGATCTAAACGGTTTAGCGGTCGCTAAAACGCACAATCTCAATTTGACGATTATTTTGCATAATAACGATGGAGGCGGTATTTTTGAATATTTACCGCAAAAGGGAACGAAACATTTTGATTATTTGTTCTCTACGTCACAAGGTTTAGATTATAGTGGGGCCGCTAAACTCTATGGCTGTGGGTACACTAAAATCTCTAGTCCTGATGAATTGGTCCCTGTATTAGCTAAAGTTAGCGAGGAATCTGGCGTTCATATTATTGAAATACCAACAGACCGGGAATATAGTCGTCAGTTACATAGGAAATATACAAAAGTTTCAGTTGATATGGAGGCATTACTATGAGTCAGTATTTTTGCAGTATTGTAGATAATGCTTTGTGTAATCCAGCTCAGCGCATGTATTTTGACTTGGGAGAGTATCGCTACGGTTTGACTGTGGTAGGTGAAGGGGAACCTATTGTATGTTTCCACGGCTTCTCTGAATCAAGCTATACTTGGGATGCTATTAATCTGCCGGGGTATCGAGTGGTTCGTATTGATTTAATCGGACATGGTGATTCAGATATTCCTGATGAGGATAAGGCCTATACCATTCCTCAAATGATAAAGGACTTACACACAGTTATCTATTACATGGTTGGTGAAAGCTATTACCTCATGGGCTATTCTATGGGGGCTCGTATTGCACTTTCCTATGCGTTGGAGTATGAACGTGAAATCAAAGGTCTTATTCTTGAAAGTGGCTCGGTAGGCATCGCTTCTGACGCTGAGCGAGCAGCACGCCGCAAGGCGGATGAAGACTTAGCAGTTCATATCGAAGAGCATGATGGTGCTTGGTTTGCTGCACGATGGGCGGAAGCACCTATTTTTGAGAGTCAAAAACAGCTTTCAGAAGGGGTGGAGGAATTAATCTATCTACGTCGTTCCAATAATAGCCCATATGCATTAGCTTGTACGTTGCGTGGGTCAGGGCAGGGCGTAATGCCTTATGTAGGGGATAAATTAAAAAAATTCTCTGTTAAAGGTTTATATGTGAGTGGCGCATTAGATACAAAATATACTACAATAGGAAGAGACGTATTTGGCAAGTTGCCAAGTTTTAATCATGTCATCGTCGACGGGGCGGGGCATAATGTACATATAGAAAAACCGCAGATTTTTGAACAAGCGGTATTGGATTTTTTACAGAAGAAAGGTTAAGTCCATGAGCAAATTTGATTGGAAAGTATTGGATCGTAATTATGAAGATGTAATTTACGAAACATATAATGGCATTGCAAAGATTACTATTAACCGTCCAGAAGTGCGCAACGCATTCCGTCCTAAAACGGTAATGGAGTTAATTGATGCTTTCACAGTAGCTCGTGAAGATAACGAAGTAGGCGTAATCGTATTGACTGGTGCTAACCACGGTAAGGGCGAAGATAAAGAGGCATTCTGCTCCGGCGGTGACCAAAGCGTACGTGGTCATGGTGGTTATGTAGGTGAAGACAATGTGCCTCGCTTGAACGTTCTCGATTTACAACGCTTAATTCGCGTCATCCCTAAACCTGTTATTGCAATGGTTAATGGTTATGCTATCGGTGGCGGTCATGTATTGCACATCGTATGTGACCTTACAATCGCTTCTGAAAATGCTAAGTTCGGTCAAACTGGTCCTCGTGTAGGCTCCTTCGACGCTGGTTATGGCGCAGGTTACTTGGCTCGTATGATCGGTCACAAACGCGCTCGCGAAGTATGGTTCTTGTGCCGTCAATACACAGCAGCTCAAGCGTATGAAATGGGCATGGTTAATACTGTGGTACCATTTGACAAATTGGAAGAAGAAACAGTTCAATGGTGTAGGGAAATCCTTGAATTATCTCCAATGGCTTTGCGCATGTTGAAAGGCGCTTTCAATGCCGACACAGATGGCCTTGCAGGTTTACAACAATTCGCAGGGGACGCTACATTGATGTACTATACAATTGATGAAGCGAAAGAAGGTCGTGACGCGTTCAAAGAAAAACGGAAACCTAACTTCAAACAATTCCCTAAATTCCCTTAATTGGGAGTCGATACAGTCCTATATGACGGACTATATTAACGGTTAAAACGACAAGTGCGCCTCTATAGGAGGCGCCTTTCTTGTAATATTTCTTTATTTATCATATTTCAATTATTATTTTTTTAGTTATTACTTATTATTTACTATTTATTGGTAATTGGTAATTAGTGATTACGTATTAGTGATTAGGTTTAGATACGAGGTGAGATGATGGAGTGGTTACGTTATGGTGCACAGCACTACCCTAATCGTAAATGTATAAATGAATATACCTATAACGATATATACCGTGGTGTACTCCATGTAGCTCGTAATTTAGTGCCTTTAGACGCATCTCGTGTGGCTATCTTGTCTGATAACTCTGTGACCATGGCAATGTATGTGTTGGCTGCTATGCTAGTTCATAAAGAGGTACTTTTACTTAATGTACATCTTAAGCTAAAGGAAATAGAAAACCAATTGGATCAATTAGGTGTTACCACCGTATTACATAGTAAAGAACGACGTAATCAATTGCCCGATACCATCGAAACTCAAGTATCAAATTTAGTTGACTCTATAGCATCAGATTCTGTTGAAAATCAATTATCTCATTTTGTTGATTCGAAGGCCTCTAATTCAATTGTTACAAATGAGTTTGAAACTCTAGAGAGAATTCTATCGGATTTAGCGGTCGAGGACTCCTTTGATTGGGTATTTGTGGACACAGACATAGCTGCTATCATGAATACAAGCGCTACTACGGGGCAATTTAAGTCTGTACCGCTTCAATGGGGGCAAATTAAAGCTCATGTACAAGCATCCCAAGAGGTACTAGGAAAAACGGATCAGGATAATTGGCTAATGGTACTGCCTCTGTTTCATGTAAGTGGTTTATCTATCTTGATGAGGTCTCTTTACAACGGGACGGCTGTCACTATTTTGCCTAAATATGATGAAGCTCAAGTTCTAAAACTTATAGAATCTGGGCAAATCAATATGATGTCCTTAGTGCCTACCATTTTGACTCAATTAGAGCCACATATTACGCACCATGCATTACGTGTTATATTGCTCGGTGGAGAATTCATTTCTATGGCTCTCATTGAAGCTTGTGAAAAGAAATCTTTGCCTATCTATAAGACCTACGGCATGACGGAAACCTTTAGTCAAAGCGTGACCTTCTCTGTATTGGAGTATCCTCATAAACGAGAATCTGTAGGTAAGCCATTGCCTGGCATGCAGGTTCGTATCGATAATCCTGATACAGATGGGGTAGGCGAAATTCATTTGACGGGTCCGATGGTTATGACTGGTTATATCAACAAGGAACCTATCGATGGAGACTATAATACAGATGATATTGGTTACATCGATGAGGAGGGGTTCGTTTATATTTTGAATCGCCGTGAGGATCTCATCATTTCTGGGGGTGAAAATATTTACCCTAAGGAACTAGAGGATTTAGTATATACGTTGCCATCGGTGAAGGAATGTGCGGTTGTACCAGTATCTGATGCTAAATGGGGACAAGTGCCAGTCCTCTTTGTGGCCTTTCATGATGGTAAAAGTTTGCCACCAGAGGATATTCTAGCTTTTATGTCGAACTCTTTAGCGAAATATAAGGTTCCGAAATATGTAAAAGTATTAACCGCATTGCCTCGAAATGGAACTGGCAAAATATTGCGTAATGAATTGAAATTATAAAATTGAGGCGCCTATGAATAATATTTTAAACTTTAAAAGTATAACTACATATCGCCTTAAATTGCCGCTGAAGTTCAATTTTAAGACTGCCAAGGGCGAGGTGAAAGAAAGAGAGACTATCGTTGTTCGCATTGAAGACCAACAAGGGTATGTAGGATATGGGGAATGCGTAGCTTTCACAGAGCCATTCTATACATTTGAGACCGTAGAAACCTGTTGGAAAGCTATGGTAGACGATTATATCTTTAATTTGCGCTTGATGCGGCCTAAACCACTGATGACCTATGTACGACAATTACAATTTTGGCGCAATCGAGACAATATGCCTATGGCTATTGCGGCTCTAGAAAATGCGCTTATTCATCTTCATTGTGAACGGATAGGTGTAAATTCTGTTTCCTACATTATGGATCAACCTTTACAAGAGACAATTGAAAGTGGTATCGTCGTTGGTGATGTGCCAATAGACCAATTACTTGATGTTGTAGCGCATCATGTAGTAAATGGTTGTAAGCGGATTAAATTAAAGGTAAATCCTATAGATGGTTATGAACGCGTAGCTTTAGTTCGCAAACATTATCCGGATTTGGTCTTAGCGGCTGATGCAAATCGAAGCTATTCATATCAAGAAATAGATAAGGTCCGTCAGTATGATGATTTAGGTCTAGCTTGTATTGAAGAGCCCTTTGCGATGGCAAACCTTCAATCTTATAAAGATTGGAAGTGGGAGCGTCTTAATCATGGTGATTGGAAAATCTATACGCCAATTTGTTTGGATGAGTCCATTTTAGGATATGATGATTTGTCCTATGCTATCGAATATGGTTTGATTGATGTGCTTAATATAAAAGTAGGGCGCATGGGGGGGCTTATTCCAACAAAAGCAGCTATTAATCTATGTAGAGAACGTCATATTCCCTATTGGATTGGTAGCATGGTAGAGTCAGGGGTTTCTAAAATGCTTCATGTCCAGCTATCCGCTTTAGGAGATTCTTATATGGCAGGGGATTTGTCCGATTCAAATCGATATTTTGAACAAGATCTTATTTTCCCAGATTTAACCTTTAATGAGGGTGTTATGCAGGTCCCTGATGGTGATGGACTAGGTGTAACAGTTTTTGATGACCGGCTAGAAACTTATTGTATGGAGAAACGAACACTATGAATCTAATTGAATCCTTACAAATCGATGTACCTCGTATGACGAGCGATACTACATGTATTGCAAAAATGAATTTAAATGAATTTCATAAACAACCGCAAGGCTATTTAAATGGTGGTGCTACATTAGCTTTTGCAGAAATTATTGCAGGTATGATGAGCAATGAGCTGGTAGGCTCTCATAAATTTGGAGTAGGTCAGTCTATAACTGCGAATCACCTACGTCCTGTAACATGCGAAGGAACTTTAACAGCCTTAGGAATACTACTAGTGAAAGGCAAAACATCCCACGTATGGCGCTTTGATATGATAGATGATGCACAACGTCTTATCTCACAAGTGACTGTAACCTTGGCTATTGTAGATTTTGATAGATAAAATCTCATTTCAATGGATTTAGTTATATTTGCTAATTAAGTTGTGTATAATTTCGTCCTACATGAGAACTTACGATTGTTAAGACCATAGGATAATAAAAGGACAGTATATACTTTTCAGTAGATACTGTCCTTTGTTAGTTTTACAATGTAAATGGCTCATCTAGAAAAACGACATAGCTCTTTTTTACGTTTTCTAAGATCTGCAATTTAAAATGTTAGAAAAGACAAAGATATTTATTTTCTAGTGATAGTATATAGGTCTTCAATATCAGGAATATCGTAAATTACCCATGTTCCATCTCCTAAATGACGCATCAAAACTCTTATATCTTTTGTCATATTCTTTTTATTATTTTGTATTGTTACAGTTACAGTAGCCGTATCACCATTATCTTCTGACTTTAGGTTTTTAACCTCTACATCATGTTCCTTAAATAGGCGACCTTCTACAAGACGATCTACCATAGACTTATTATCATCATTTGCTGTAGTGGTATTATTGGTAGGTGATTCAGATTTAAAGCTGTCAGGATCTTCGATATATGTTCGTATTACGTCTTCGATAAGAGCTGGTCCAAATGTTTTGGTAGCTGCTATTGTAGCTTTACCAAGTGGGGTAGATGTATCGACATATTTATTGCCTTCTCGTTCTACAATGTTTTTTACAATGGATTTTATATCTATGTGGCGTAATGCTTCGTCTGCATCTTTATCTTGTACTGCTTGGTGAATGATTTTTAATGTGTAGGCTGGTGTATGTGGTACATACCATAAGAAATACCATGCTGCGGCCATCGCTCCTACAATAGCTATGATAAGAGCGATAATAACACCTTTTGAATTGAACTTATTCACAGCGAATCCTTTCATGTTTCTATAGAGGCATTTTCATACTGAATATATACATATTGTAGCATATTGAGTAAAGAATAGGATGATTTCTAGTAAAGGGTATACCTATTATAGCTTAGAGAGAAAATTGTACTATTACGAAAACTGACGAATTATGATGATAAAGGGTGGATTCCTGTAATATAATATAGATATACTTTTATAAAAGCTATAAAATAACGATTATCAAATATAATCAATTATTTTCATAGATTTGTAATAATATTTTTTAAAAAAATAGTTGCATTGCTCTAAAATGCATGATATTATGTACAAGTAGTCAACGCGAGTTGATACGCGGCCCCGTGGTGTAGCGGTTAACATGTCGCCCTGTCACGGCGAAGATCGTCAGTTCAAATCTGATCGGGGTCGCCATTTTTTTTTACAAAAAATCATGCCTCGGTAGCTCAGTTGGTAGAGCAACGGACTGAAAATCCGTGTGTCGACAGTTCGATTCTGTCCTGAGGCACCATTTGTATTCCATGCGGTTGTGGTGGAATGGCAGACACGCCATCTTGAGGGGGTGGTGAGCTAACGCTCGTGCGGGTTCAAGTCCCGCCAACCGCACCAGCGCAAAAGACCTACAGTTTTCTGTAGGTCTTTTTTTCGTTATTTTGATATTAAAATACATTTAATGAGTTTATCTTCTCCTTTTAAATCTGAGAAGTGTTGGCAGGTTTTCACAATCCGTGTACAATCATAGTAATTAGTAATATACATTTATATATATAGTTTTCAATATGAGAGAAGATTATGGTTTTTAATTATGGTGAGACGTTACGTATCCGAAGGGATCTATATACGATTTTAGGCAAGATACGCTACATTGATACTCATGGAAAAATTGGGTATGAGTATAAGTTAGTTAAACATAGGAATAATGCAGAGTTTTGGCTCAGTTGGGATAAGAAGCGAGATGCGTACCGGTTTTCCAAGTTGTGTGGAAAAGCACTACCAGCCGATATGAAACTCGTAGATAGTGGTTATGAGATGGTAACAGGCACTTGGGGTGAGGTAGACGTAGGTACTACTGATACTGCTAAATATAAAGAGTATGAAAATGCTGATGGTACTGCTACGTTTTCTGTTCAAGAGTGGGCTTTTGAAACGGAATATTCAAAAGGCTTTTACATTAATAAAGAATACGTATTTGTCGAAAAGGATTCAGAGGTAACCGAGTCTATTCTAGATAAAATGGATACGATTAAGAAGCTAAAGTTCATAGGACCAATTGGTTGGATTTTGGGGAACTTACTACTTTATATGCCAATCTTTGATATAAAAATATTGAATGATGTACGGGATGTACTTACCTGGCCTTATATAGTAGCTGGGAGTATAGTCCTTGGTATCATTGTGATATCTGTCCTTATTATTAGAAGAATTATCCGTTGATGTAATTACATCGATTATCATTGTTGATGATAGGCCTGTCCACTGATTTATAAGTTCATCTCATAGGTGCTATTAATTCCTATATTTTGGGCGATACAGTTTGGTAATACTCTATTATTATTGATTAATATATAGAAGCGACAAAAATGGCGTTAATACGCCATTTTTTATAGAAGGAATATATGAAAAAGAAAAATATATCATTAACGATACTTTCGCTAGCGATTTCAGTTCAACTTGGTTCTGCTGCAAACCTACAAGAACCAGTTAAAAATATAAATGTAGGTATTGTAAGTGATATAAATTCAACAGAAAATTTAAAATTAGAGCGGATTGAGGTGATTCCTGGTGCTATCAGAAATATAGTAAAAGATAGTGCAGGAAATCCAAGGAAACTTTCAATTGAAGAACTGGTGTTATTAAATGCGCAAGAACAGGAGTATTCTGCTCAGCGACTAAAAGTATCACAAAAAGCAGATTTTGGAAATCAGTATAAGACATTTGATCCTCTTTACAATGATAAGGATGAAAAGTCGCTCAAACAAATTAAAAACTATAATAATGAAAAAACACGTAGTCAAGGCTATTTCATCGGAGGTCGAGATAAACCATTACGTGTCGTAAGTCCATATATGAAAAAGAATGGTCAGGGGGAAGTTAAATTAACAAATTTAGTTGATACACTCAATTATCGGACACGTTCGGAGAAAAAAGTAGCAGATGAAAAGAAACTTCGAGAATATTTAGATAAAAATAAAGGTAAAGGGCACAATTTATATAGGGCTAGATCTAAAGCTGAGATTAAAGATTTCTTAGAAAGTTTCCTTAAACCCATAGAGTTAATTGAGTATCCTATCAACGATCCTAAGAATTATAAAGTGATTTCTACAATTCCTGGTTTTCCTAAAAGAATACCAAGTTTTGCTAAGAATATTCATATGCATAGTAATCCAGGATTTTTGCAAGGCGGTTCACATATACAACTTGCATTTGGCGGTACGTCTGAGCAATTAAAGTCATATATTGATGAAGCACGTATAAATTCCAAATTAGTTATTTCCAAATCTGATTTAGAAAATGTATATGTAAAACAATATGTTGATTCGGATATGACTCATGCAGATACTTTAGCACAATTGTTGCCTAAATCCATGGTGCTTGTTGAAAGTACAACGGTTCCTATGGGGAAATTTATTCAAAATAGATTGGATAATCCTATTGATAAAACTGTTGATGAATTATATGAGTTAGAAAATCAAATTTTGAGTGAATTTAATAAGGTTAAGATTGATGGTGAAGATCGGGATGCAAAGTTTAAACGGTATGTCGAGACTCGTAAGCGCATAGAAGCTGAGCGAGATAAATTAAAACCTAAACAAATAAACCAAACTAGTTTATCTAAGGATAAATCATATCCAACTTATACGGAAACTGAGAATCGAAGACTTCAGAAACAATATTTACATAGATTATCCTTTAACGAAGATTCTGTAAAAATACCTGATGAGTATGTGATTTATCTATTTGATTTTGGTGGAAGTTGGAATCATCCATATGCATTGGGAGCTGCAGTCAGTCCTAATAAAGATTATATAATTTATTTTTGTCAACAAGGTTGATAATATAAAAGGTAGATAAATATTTTAGATTTTTATATAGGAGATGTGATATCTATGAAATATTTACGCCGTGAACTTAATCAAGTGGAAAAAGAATATGTAAAACAATTTGGTGAAGATTCTTTAAATCGTGTCATCCTTCATGATCCTGATACAAAGGATAAACAAGAGGTGCAAGATACTATTGATATTCTAAAAGAAGCAATTGCAAAAAATAAACCTCTAGAACAGGTTCCAGAGGATATGTGGAAGCTTATTGAGTTTTAATGTATATGAATTCCATACAATAAAAAGGCACATTGTTTTATGCGCAGACCATCTATAAATGAATTGTTTAAGATGGTAGTTAAAAACAATGTGCCTTTATATTATAGTTTGTAGAGTTCAGGTTTGCGATCTCTAAAAATGTTAATTTTATTGCGAATATCCTCTACTACGGTGAGGTCGATATCTACAGATGAGATGCCCTCCCTAGTGTCCATTTCGAGGAGGTTTGTACCCCATGGATCGTATACAGCGGAGTGACCAGTGCTTTGAACTCGACCTACTGTACCACAGCCGTTGACAGCACATAAGAAGAGTTGGTTTTCAATAGCTCGCACTTCGTTTAATACTTGCCAGTGGCGTAAACGCATAGTAGGCCATTGAGCAGGTACAAATAATAGCTCTGTATTTGATAATGCAGCCATTCTTACGAGCTCAGGGAAGCGAATGTCGTAACAGATAACCGTACTACAAGGAATGCCATCCAATTCAAAATGAGTGGTATGCGTACCGCTAGCGAAGTATTGGTCCTCTTTAGCAGGACTAAATCCGTGCATTTTGGAATACTCTCCTACGAGCTTGCCTTCACGGTTGTAAGCATAGGATGTATTAAATACTAAATCCTCTTTTGCTACGGCTACAGAACCGCCCACAATGTTTACATTGTGTTCTTTTGCGAATGTACTTAATAAAGCTTTTGTTCTTTCTCCATTTCTGTCAGAAATATTGATTAAATCCTTAGATGGATGAAATCCTGTATTCCATGTTTCGGGCAAGACGATAATGTCAGGCTTTTCTGATAGGGCTTGTGAAAGTAATTCTTGGACGCGCGCATAATTGTATTCCACTTCGTTTACATAGACGTCCATTTGTATAAGGCTTAAGCGTTTTTTCATAGAGAATCCTTTATCTATTAGATGAGTATAATTCTAGTAATGTGTATTATAATTAGAATATTAAAGCATTATTGAGTGTATTACAATATAAGAGTCGATAAAGCTAGTTTAATTTTTTTACAATCTTTTGATAATAATAGTTTGTATACTATTTATGGAGATATAGGTTATTACTTTAGATAATGTTAGATCTTTTGGTGAAAATATGGAAATAATAGATGTTATAAATGCGCGAACTAGCGTACGTCGGTATAAAAAATCTTCTTCGGTTGGAGAAGACATAATTCAAAATTTGGTAGTCCTCGGAATGCGAGCTCCATCGCCTAAAAATCGTCAGCCCTGGCAGGTTATTCATGTGACGGCAGTGGAGAAAGAACATTTTTTGAATCTTGGCTTTCAAGTGTTAGAGCAATATAAAGAACGTAAGGAACATTTTGGCAGCTTAGAAGTTAGCCTTAAGGCTATGCAAACAGCTAGCGATTTACTCTTTGTAGTTAATCCTTATGATCACTTGCCTGACTATACTCGCGTGTGGGAGAAAAGTGACTTACAAGCTATTGGCGCTTTCATAGAACATATTTTATTGGGGGCAAAAGCAATTGGGTTAGGTACATTGTGGATGAATGATGTGTATTTTATGCAAAGTGAAAGTAAAGCCTTTTTAAATATTCCTCACGATGTACAGGCAATCATTGCTATAGGTATTCCAGATGAGTCCATGTATCCTAGACCTCGAAAATTGATTGATGAAGTACTAATAAAGCGTTACTTTTTACTATTCTTCATGGAAATGTTATAATATTCTGTATATAATTGTGTTCTAATAGAGGAGGACCTATGAAACGGATTCCGTTGGTAACACTGTTACTTTTGGTATTGGCAATGGTTGTGGCAGGTTGTGGCGTGCTTTCACAAAAAACAGAACCTACTAGTTCAGTACCGCCTGTAAAAGAAGTTAAGATGGTACATCCATCGGGCATTCCTGTCCTTATGTATCATAAAGTCGGCGACGACAAAGATAATGATGCGGTTATTCGGGAGGATTTATTCAGAGAACAAATGAAGTTCCTCAAGGATAACGGCTACAATCCATTGACGATGGAACAATTGTATGAATATGTTGTAAATGGTGCTGCAGTGCCTGAAAAACCAGTTGTTTTGACCTTTGATGATGGTTATGCAGATACATATTCTATTGTATATCCAATCATGAAAGAATATGGTTTCCCAGCGACTGTTTTTATTAATCCTGGCGATATTGGTACGCGTTTAACTTGGGATCAAGTGCGTGAAATGCATAAAAATGGTATCACTATTTCCAATCATGGTTTCCAACATATAGAAATGGGTCAATTGTCTGAAGCGAAACAAATTGAAAATATCACAAAGGCCCAAGAGGCACTTGCTAAAGAAGTAGGCATTAAGGATAATCCTTGGTTCTGCTATCCGTATGGAGATAAAAATGAATTCACCGATTCGGCATCTAAGAAAGCTGGTATCAAGATGGGCATGGCTATGAAGTCTGGCTGGGCTCATACGGGTGATAATCCATATAATATTTTGCGTGTTTGGGTAGGTAATGCGGTAGATATCAAGCATTTTGAAGAGCGCATTAGCACTGAACATTTCACTGATTTATAAGGAGAAATACATTGTTCAAAAAGAATTGGGTAAAGTTCATCATTATGGTGTTCTTATTTACCGTTGTCACATCACCCTTCGTGGTGCTCTTTGGACCATTTAATAATGTAAAGCGCGCCGTTATTGGTGCTATCTTACAATCTCGCCATCCTCATTACATTACGTGGTTGTTTAATGAAGACGAGTTACAATCTATTTTGGGGACTGTAGGGGTTGTTAAAAGCCAAGATTTGTTCAAGTTTAATGCTCGTGAAGATAAGACTTTAAATCTTGAAAAAATCCAGTCTGCTCGTTATGTAGGCTATATTTTAGAAATTCCTGATCCTCGTCGTATCCAAGTAGGTACAGCGGCTAATATTCAAGAAAAAGGCGATACTACAAGTAATATTGCAAAAATGAATAATGCTGTAGCAGCGATTAATGGCGGTGGTTTCCACGACCCTAATGGTACTGGTACAGGCCGTTTGCCATATGGTTTCATCTTGCATGACGGTGAGTACGTTATCGGTAAGGATGTAGGCCCTGATGAAGACGTAGACTTTGTAGGTTTCTCTAAATCTGGTAATCTTATCGCTGGTAACTATGATAAAACTCAGCTTAGTGATATGAAGGCCATGGAAGGTATTACCTTTGGTCCGCCTCTTATCGTTGATGGTAAGAAGATGATTACCGAAGGTGATGGTGGCTGGGGCGTAGGTCCTCGTACTGCTATCGGTCAAAAGAAAGATGGCACAGTGCTATTCCTTGTAATCGATGGTCGCCAACCAGGGTATTCTATTGGGGCTACCTTGCGTGACGTACAAGATATTCTATTTGAAAAAGGTTGCTACATTGCAGCAAATTTAGATGGCGGTTCTAGTTCAACTTTGTACCTAAATGGTAAAGTCGTAAATAAACCTGCCGATTTGTTAGGGGAACGCATGATCCCAACGGCGTTTATCGTGAAATAGGAGGACAGATGAAACCTTTTACGCGTGTACTGAGCGCCTTTGCGGTAGGTATTCTTCTGCAAGGTGGGGTATACCTATACCTTGATCAATATATGTTTGCGCCGACTACAGAGTTTAACGTAGCAGGCGCATCAAAAGATGATACTAAAAACTTCCCTGATGTGAAGGAAGGCACTAAATATGTATCCTATGACCGTCAATTCATGGCCGTTGTTACAGAAAACTCTTTGAAAATTTACAAGGCTAATGAAAGTACCCCTACGAATATTGATTTGAAGGGGCGTTCGATTAGTTACTTCAACTGGATGCCAGACCGTAACTATGCTATCATGGGTTTATATGACTCCAGAGATGTTGTCATGGCTCGTCTTAATGCGGATGATCCAGAACATGAGGTTGATACGAAACTTGAAGACTTGCCTCGGGGCAGTAAAATCGTAGATGCTGCGTACTCTGAAGCGACGAATGTGGTTTATATGAAGGTAAAAGTTCAAGAACATACATATCGTATTTATCGTACCGATGCTAACTACGATACACGTCGTGTTTACATGCAAGCTACTGATATCGGTCATATCGGCGTATTCTACGATGAGGATAACTTCTTCTACGATAATGTGAGAACTGGGGATGTCTTCATGTTTAATGGCATTGAAGGTGGTTGGCGTGTTATCAACCCTGAAGGGCGCTTCCGCTTTATCGGTGTTGATATGGACAAAACTATCTATATCGCTCGTGTTGATGAGGATAATAATGCATTGACTGTTTACACTGGTAAACTAGGTGTAGGCTTCAATCCAGTTTACAAATACAACCACCCTACTACATTTAATGAGTTGACATTATCAGATGTAAAAAACATCATTAAGAATGGTAGTGAAGAAACTACTAAGGTAACAGAAGATACTACATCTTCTAAATCATCCAATAGTAGTAGTAAAAAGAAATCTTAAGAAAAAGCCTTTATAATGTTCTTTCATTATAAAGGCTTTATTCCTATAATAGTATGTACCCTAAGGATATCTATGAATATATTATTTGTACGCCTTAGTTACATAGGTGATATTTTGCATGCTACACCTGCTGCGCGGTGGATTAAGAAACAGTATCCTGATGCTAAGTTGCATTGGATTGTAACGCCTAGTATGGTAGAGCTTTTACAGGACAATCCCTATGTAGATGAGATAATTCCCTGGGAACGGGATGAATACGAGGCTCATTCTAAAAAACTACATATCCCTACAATGTGGCGCATGTGGTGGGATCTTAAGGCCAAATTAGAACCTTATAAATTTGATGTAGCCATTGATGTACAAGGACGTCTTATAACAGGGTTAGTACTATTAGCTTCAGGAGCCCCCATTAGACTTGGCCTTGGTGGCACAAAAGAGTTGAATTGGTTGTTTACTAACTATAAAACGAAGCCTAGTACAGAACACATGATTAAGCGCTATGTAGAGGTAGCTCAGTTGTTAACAAAGGCTGTTACTGAACATGCAAATTTAGATACATCGCTTAACATAGCTAAATGCGGTGTTGAAAGCAGTTCTCCACTAAATGAATCTAGTGCTAATACGCTGTACCACATGGATTTTCAGGTGCCATCAAATTTACATAGTTGGGCAGAAGAACAGTGGAAAACGATTGATAACGACATTTCTTTGAATCGTGGGGAGGTGGATACACCTCTACGAGTTGGGCTTGTATTAGGCACCTCTTGGGCAACGAAAGAATGGCCTCAGGAAAAATGGTACTCCCTCATTAAATCCCTTCAATATAGAGCAAATTTTGTTTGTTTAGGTGGCCCTAAAGAGGCTACTCAATACAAACCCTTGATGGACTCGCTAACAGATGAGGGCATTGATAAAATTGTACTGAATATGTTAGGGAAAACGACGCTTCAAGAATTAGGGGCTTTAATTGAAAGTTGTGATGTAGTAGTTACTGCTGATACTGGAGCTCTGCATATTGCGTTAGCTTTAAATAAGCCTGTAGTAGCACTCTTTGGCCCTACGGATCCTAAATTATGGGGACCTCTGACGGGAACCTTTAAGGTGCTCGTAAATGATGAATTAGATTGCTTGGGCTGCCGAAAACGACGTTGTCCTAAGCCTGATCAATATTGTATGTCTGGTATTGAACCAGTACGCGTAAAAAAAGCAATTTTTGAATTGATAGGAGATACACATGGCAAAGTTTAAAATCCAAAAAGGTTTATCCGATGCGGATATGATGAAAAATTTTAAGGATACGGAAAATTTTGAAGATACTATGCTCAATATGGAGCGAGATGCTAAGAAGCCAGTAGTTTACCAAAGTCCAAAGCAAAAAGAAGATGCATTTTACCGTGAGTTCTTAACTGAAAAAGTAGAGACTATAATTGGTAAAATGCTCCTTGATATCAAGATGGAGTATTTTAAAGAAGGAGAAGGGGCCTTTTCTATTCAAGTAAAACGGGAAGGTAAAAATATTGTCCTTGAAACTGCGCCTAAAAAGGTTAAGCCTGAGAAGTAATGCGTATAATGGGAACTCTTAAATTTTAAAGATTACGTCAGAGCCTGTCCGTAAATGGACAGGTTCTTTTGTATGTTTATGCATTTAAAAATATCGACTAAGTTATTAATAAAATTGATGAACTCATAAGCATACCGATGTTTATCGAATTACTACATTTATAAATACCGATATATTTTGAAAAGTATTTAATAATAACTAAAAATTATTACGATATAATTTTTAGTTTCTCATTAAAATGAGCAATTACAAAAAAATTAATTTGATTAAACATACATGCTAAACTCTAGTTCCTCTGCAGTTTTTTGTGATATTCATCACGAAAAAATCATCTTTGTATACATGAAATTATGAGTAAATAGCATAATGTGGTTGTTGACAAAGAATTTTATAAGTAGTCTAATATAAGTATGTATTACGATTTTAGCGCGTTTGGCTAGTGTGAGCAGACATCGAAAAAATCGTAAAAAAAATAGGTATGAGATAGTTGCTTGATGAGTGTATAAAGTTACATACACAGACTATTTCGATTTGGAGGATTAACATGGCTAAAAAATTAAGAATTTGCGAAACCGTTCTTCGTGACGGTCATCAATCTATTTTGGCAACACGTATGCGCTACGAACAAATGGAGCCAGTGCTCGGCCTTTTAGATGATATTGGTTATGAAGCTCTTGAATGTTGGGGCGGCGCTACTTATGACAGCTGTCTTCGTTTCTTGAATGAAGATCCATGGGAACGCCTTCGCAAATTGAAAGCTAATTTGAAAAATACCCCATTGCAAATGTTGCTTCGCGGTCAAAATTTGTTGGGCTATAAACACTACTCCGACGACGTAGTAGAAGCATTCTGTAATGCGGCTGTAAAAAATGGTATCGACCGTATCCGTATTTTCGACGCATTGAATGATCCACGAAATATGGAAGCTGCTATTAAGTATTCCAAAAAAGCTGGTGCACACGTTCAATCCGCTATGGTATACACAATTTCTCCAGTTCACACAACTGAAAGCTTCTTGAAAGTAGCTGAAACTTTGGTAGAAATGGGTACTGATTCCCTTTGTATCAAAGATATGTCCGGTTTGTTAGGACCTGCTGATGCATATGATTTGGTTTCTACTTTCAAAAAACGTTTTGGCGAATTGCCAATCGATTTGCATAGCCATTTCACTTGCGGTCTTGCTAGTACTACATACTGGGAAGCTGCTAAAGCTGGCGTAGATATCATCGATACTGCTATCTCTCCATTTGCTCATGCAACTAGCCAACCAGCTACTGAAACTATGATTGAAATGTTCAAAGGTACTGAATGGGATCTTGGTCTTGACCTTGATAAATACATTCCATTAGTTGACCACTTCCGTAAAGTAAAACAACAAATCGCTGAAGAATTCAACTTGAAACCAGCTAGTGATGTAATCCCTGCTGTTCGTCGTTACCAAATTCCTGGCGGTATGTTGTCCAATACTCAAAACCAATTGAACGAAATGGGTATGGGCGATCGCTTCTTTGACGTTATGGATGAAATGCCACGCGTTCGTGAAGACTTGGGGTACCCTCCATTGGTAACTCCAACATCCCAAATCGTTGGTACAATGGCTATGATGAACGTTATGATGGGCGACCGTTACAAAATGGTTCCTAACGAAGTTAAAGATCTTGTTCGTGGTAAATATGGTCAATTACCTGGTACAATTTCTGATGAAATTCGTCAAACTATCATTGGTGATGAACAACCTATTACTTGCCGTCCAGCAGATCTTATCGAACCTGAATTGGAAGGTTACCGTCAAGATTTAGCTTCTAAAGGCTACAATGGCATTACTGACGAAGACGTATTGACTTACGCTATGTTCCCAGAAGTTGCTATTAACTTCTTCGATGCAAATCGTCGTTAATCCAAATTTTAAAAGAGGATTCTTAGGAATCCTCTTTTTTTTGACTATATTTAAACTATCCTCATAGAGAAATAGTATAATCCAGTATATATTTTGTTTTATTAAATGAAGAGATTCAATAGTTGTTTCATTTTTTATATTTTAGCTTTTTTATAAACAGTATAGACAAGTTCCTATTAAATGGGGAGACTAAGGAACTATGAAATATCAGATATTACCAATTTTCATATCGCCATAAGATACATGGGTGCGTGTGAAAATATAATTTTTACGAAAAGTATTAGATATTAAAAGGGGCGAGATACCTTTTAATAATCGGTCAATTATAAACTACGTATGAAAGAATAGTGAAAAATATGTTGGATATTTGCGTGTTTTACTTGCGTTAAGTATTAAAAATAGCGTAAACTATAGAGAGTATCTACTATTTATGATATTGAGGTAATCCTGTGAATTTACAAATACGAATTTGGATATCCAATGTTGTGCTGTTTGTTGTACCTATTTTAATAGCAATCATCTTATTTTTGCTATATTTTACAGGTTTGCGCATATTGGCCAATGCCGGTTACTATTTGCGTATTGAGCAGGAACAACAGTTTAAAAGTGTCAGTCGAATAACTGAAACCATTACCTTTTATGGGTTAGAAAATGATCTAATTAATAGCTTGGTTAAGCCTAGCTATAGCTTACTTGATCCAAAGGAAGTATATGTTGAAGTACTTGATCAAGGAAGTATGGTGTATAACTACGGTAATCCACAAATCTATAGTGCTTCTGCCATTGTTGGTCTTATTGATGTTAACCCTGAATTACAGGGCATTGTATATCAATCCAATAATACTTTCGTTTATGAAATGAGAAAGTACGATGGACGTCATTCCTATGTATACCATATTGCGATTAGGCGTGCTACTCATGGTAGTGATAGCTTAATGGAATCCGTATCTTTCTATATTATCGTAGTATCCATATTGCTCTTTATTGTTACATTTTTTGCTATTAACCGATTTGTTACACGATTTATCATGATTCACGTTAAGAACATGACAAAGTCGTTAGAAATGGCAAATCGTCAGATTGAAATGGAACAGGAGCAACAAAAAGAGTTACTCGCTGGTATATCCCATGATATACGAACTCCGTTGACGGCTATTAAAGCGTATGCTGAAGGCGTTCGTGACGGTATTGCACCAACGGAAGAGCAACAAAAAAGATACATGGGGATTATTTTGAAACGGGCCAATGATTTAGATTCTATGTTAGAGGAACTATTCCTCATAACAACATTGAACTATAAAAAAGAATCTCGTCCATCTGAGCGAATTGAATTAGGTCAGTTTGTACGTGACTTTGTAGAAGATCATTTAGCTCCGTATCAATCGAAGGGGCTTGAGATTAAGGCCCGTATAGCTACGGAAACACCTTTTATCAATGCTAACCCACAATTGTTACAACGTGTTTTGCAGAATGTGTTGAACAATAGTGCTAAGTATAAAATGACCGATATTGGTCATTGCGTCATAGATGTAACGAGTGATGATGATTTTGTATACTGTGTCATCAGTGATGATGGACCAGGTGTACCGCCAGAATCTCTAGAGCGTCTGATGCGACCATTCTATCGTGTAGATTCGTCTCGTACGAATCCTCAAGAAGGTAGTGGCCTAGGATTGTCGATTATCCGTCGAATTATGGAAATCTTTGAAGGCCGAGTTGTGATTGAAAATGTAAGGCCACATGGTCTACGTATTATATTAGAGTTTCCTAAGCAAGGAGAAGAATCATGAGTGAACATATCTTAATTATTGAAGACGATTTGGATATTGCCAATATTGAGCGTGATTATTTAATGGTGGCGGGCTATGATGTAACGATTATGACTAATGGTACAGATGGCATTGAAGCAGCATTAAATACTCCTGTAGACCTTATTATCCTTGATGTTATGTTGCCAGAAATGGATGGCTTTGAAGTTTGTCGTCAAATTCGTGACAAAGTTCGTGTACCAATCGTTATGGTAACTGCGCGTCTTGACGATATCGATAAAATCCGTGGCTTAGGCGTAGGTGCTGATGATTATATTGAAAAGCCATTCTCTCCATCTGTATTGATTGCGAAGATCAAAGCTATGTTGGCGCAATATAAACGTTTAACAGAGCGCGATGCAATGGAAACAAACGCTATTCAATCCGGTGAAATCCGTCTCGACCCTAAGATGATGAAAGTATGGGTGAATGAAAAAGAGGTTCATCTCAAAAAGAAAGAATTCCAGTTGTTAGAGTTCTTGATGCGTAACCGTGATATTGTATTTAGCAAAGAAGAATTGTATTCTCGTGTATGGGGACTTGACTCCTATGGTGATTATGCAACTGTAGCGGTTCATATTAATCGTTTACGTGAAGAAATTGAGGATAATCCATCCGATAGTAAGCATATTATTACAGTGTGGGGTGTAGGGTATAAATTCGTTTAGTATCGAGAATATGCATTCACATTATACTCACGTTGTTCGTGGCTGTTGATTAGATATGACTTTATAGAGATTTTATTATAGAGATATAATCAAAGGTTTAAGAATTGTTTATATAGTTACTTTGATAGTTTAGATATTCCATGTATACTTATTTAAGTAAGGCTGACTATGACTCTAGATAAGTAATATTTTAACTTCTCTCTCTTAATAAGTTCTCTCTAAAGCTTATCTAGATCACATATACTCTCTCTCTCAACAGTCCTTACACTCTCAAACTATATGCATAAAGGGCATTTGCTAGCGACGGCTAGTAAATGCCCTTTATGTTTTTTAGATTTTAGATATTTGAATACATTCTATACAGCTTCTTTCAGGATTCTAGGTATTTATCTAGTGGAGGATATACGGTTATAATAATTATACTTTCATAAGAAAAGTTATAAATTGATATCTTGCATTGTAAAAGCAGGCGTACTATAATAGGTTCATCAAAATCAATTTTATAAAATTGATTTTGAGATGATTTGAATTATTGTGAGACGTGGCGTATTTATAAAGTATCATAATTATATGATTTATGATTTGGTTCTTATTTTACCTTTTATAATCATCATTAAGACGTTATGGGTGATGTAGAAGAATATTAAGAAGAATATAAGGAGATCTACATGACATTTTCAAAATATAAGAAAACAGTAATTGCGTGTATTCTTGCTTTGGGTATTGGGGTAGGCGGAGGATACTATTTCTTTGGCAGCCCTGTTAATACGCAACCAACAAACGTGAGAGAACAAACTAAACAGACTAAGCCTATTACTGAAACGCGTAATACCTATGTAGTACAAGCAGCTAAAGAATCTGGGCCAGCTGTAGTAGGGATTACAACACAAGTATTTCAAAAGGATATTTTTAACCGTACTATCTATGCTGGAGAAGGTGTCGGATCTGGTGTGCTTATCGATAATGACGGACATATTATAACAAATAAACATGTGGTAGCGGGGGCTAGAAATGGGGAGGTTACAGTATCATTGTCTGATGGCAGTACGGTGACGGGGACTGTTATAGGTTCAGATTCACAGACGGACTTAGCAGTTGTAAAAATTAAACCTCCAAAAGATATTAAACCTATCAAAATTGGTGACTCTGACTCCTTGCAAGTAGGGGAGCCAGCTATTGCTATTGGCAATCCTTTAGGTCTTGAGTTTAAAGGTTCAGTTACCTCTGGTGTTATTAGTGCCTTAGCACGTACAATTGATGATCAAGGTCAACGATTCCCATTGATTCAAACTGATGCAGCCATTAATCCAGGTAACTCAGGTGGTGCGCTTATTAATGCAGATGGTGAGTTAATTGGTATCAATAGCTCTAAAATCTCTAAAGAGGGAATTGAAGGTATGGGCTTTGCTATTCCAATTAATTCTGCGATGACAATTGTTGATTCTATTATTAAAAATGGTAAGGTCATTCGCCCTTATATTGGGGTGTGGGCTGTAGACCGTCAAACTGCAGCGCGCAATAATGTAACCTATGAAGGTGATGGACTTCTTGTTGTTCAACTTGATCCTAATGGTCCTGCTGCACAAGCTGGTCTCGTAGAAGGGGATACGATTGCACAAATTGATGGTAAAGATATTACTACATTACTTGAATTAAAAGAACAAATTGATGCTAAGAGCCCGGGAGATACAATTTTGGTATCCTATACTCATAACGGCAAAATGAAGAGTACACAGCTTAAATTAGGGGAAGCGTCTTCAAATTAGAATCTAGTAAATAAAACTTAATTAAGTATTCCAATAATGCACTACTTTCTTTTGTAGTGTTAGAAAATCCTCATCTTTTAGATGAGGATTTTTAGTTATAATAGGGTACTTTAATAGATTTTGTATAAAAAATACCATAAATAAGAAAATTTTTTTGAAAAAATTTTTCCCTATAAACGCAGAAATTAACTGTGTTTATAGATTAGAAATAAGAAAAAATATATTAAATTTCAATATTTTTTTACAAGGTACCTTGCGTTCCGAGGTACCTTATGTTATTATGTATTTGTCAGTACATGATAGTGACCGTAAGAGAGCTTTCACATTGGCAGGCAAGCACAGCCTAAAAGGGAGGAACTATGCAAGTTCAATTAAAAAAAGGTGTTATGGACATGCTGGTGCTAGCATTATTAACACAAAATGATCGCTACGGATACGAAATCGTAAGCACCATTTCAGAATATATTGAAATATCTGAAGGAACGATATATCCATTGTTTAACAGACTGAAAAAAGAAAAGTATGTTGAAACGTATTTAAAGGAGTCTTCTACAGGCCCATCACGGAAATACTATCATATCACGAACGAAGGCCGTGCAGCATATAACAAGATGCGTCAAGAATGGGATGATTTTTCTGTTGTTATCAATATGCTGTTGAAAGGAGTCGATAATAATGAACAAAAATAGCTTTTTGGATGCATTGCGTAATATATTTAAAAAAGCGCGTGTTGCAGATGTGGAGAGTATTATAGAGGTTTATGAAGAGCATTTTGCGGTAGGTTATGAAAAGGGTCTTACCGATAGTGAGATCATTAAATCCTTAGGGACTCCAGAGGAAATATATGCATCCTACGTAGATGCAGGTATCATTACAGACACAATGAATCAAGATGGTAGTGAAAGTAAATCCGTTAATATGCAGGAAATTTATGCACGATTTGATGATTATAAAGAGCGTCTTTTACCTCAATTACCGGGGATGGCTAAAAAAGCATCTAAGACTTTGCTCTCTATTGGAAGTGCCTTATCCTATATTGTAGGTGCTCTTATATTCATTATTACACCGGCTATCTTGTTCTTACTAGGTAGCTCATGGCAACCATTTGAGAATGTTACTGCATTTCCAGTATTGTCCATTGTAACTTTAGTGGCACTTGGTGGTGTAGGTTTATTTGGTGGACTTACATGCGTCTTTGTTGGTACAGAGCTTCGCGGTGTGCGTGAACGTTACTTCCGCAATGTAGATTAAGGAGGTCCTATGAGACGAATTATAATAACAGCGATTTTAACCGTAATTTGTGCTGTTGGGGCATGTACATCTTTTGCCGTTAATGATTTACCTAATTTCGGTGAATGGATGAAAACGAATGAACAACAGTTTAGAAAACCACATAGACATGATGGTCCTAATCAGTATATGGATAAACATATGATGGATGGAAATAATCATATGATGCCTCAAGATGGCATGGGACCAAATAATGGTCAGCATATGCACTCAAATGGTCAAATGCCTCCGCAAGGTCAAATGCCTATGCAAGGCCAACCACCTCAACAACCTAATGGCAATGCACCACAACAACAAACTGATCAAGGTGCACCACAAACTACACAAAACTAACGATACTTTATGAGTTCATTTCTCTCATAAGATATAGAAGATATAGAGAACGTGGTCATGAAAGTGCATTCATGGCCACCATAGAGTCACACACTCTATGTGATACATTCGTATCAGAATCTCTCTCTTACACACAATAACTACACACAAACAAAAAGAGCTCCTTAGCGAAGGAGCTCTTTTTGTATCTATTTATAAATATTAGATAGTACTTGATGGGCTGAGAATATTTTATTAACTTCCTAATGAAAAACGACTTATGCATGCATATAGGTCGTTAAAAAATTATTTGATATGTTTAGAGCCACGTTCTGTCATAGCTACACCGTCTTTGCAAAGAGGGCATTCTTCAGGTTTATAAGTTGGAACTTCAAGATTAAGTAATGCTTGTACCTTTTCGTGAGGTACACCGAATTCTGCTTTACCCCCAGAACGGTTAACAAGAAGGCCTACACCTACGATTTCACCGCCGGATTGGTTTACAACATTTACTACTTCTTGTACAGAACCACCAGTAGTTACGATATCTTCAACGATAAGTACTCTTGTGCCTGGCTCGATTTTAAAACCACGACGTAATGTCATAACGCCTTTTTCGCGTTCTGTGAAGATAGCACGGGTGTCAAGCGCTTTACCTACTTCGTGAGCAAGTAAGATGCCGCCGGTCATAGGTCCAATAACAAGTTCCACATTTTGATCGCGGAAGCGTTCAGCTAATTCTTTACAAAGTTTTTCCGTATATTTTGGATGTTGTAATACATTAAATTTTTCAACGTACATTGGACTGTGGAGACCAGATGTCAAAAGGAAGTGACCTTCTAAAATAGCTTGAGTGTCGATCAGTAATTGTTTTACTTCTTGTTCTGTCATCATTTGGATACTTTCTCCATTTCTTCAATAATTAAACGAACCGCTTCACGAGGGTTTTCGGCTTGTGTAATAGGTCGACCGATAACAAGGCGAGATGCTCCATCTTGTAATGCACTAGCTGGTGTAGCAACCCGTTTTTGGTCGTCTGTTGTTGCAAAGGAAGGGCGAATACCAGGGGTAACGATGAGGAAGTCATCGCCACATGCTTCACGAATCATTTTAGCTTCTAATGCGGAACATACAACACCATCCATACCACAGTCCTTAGCGAGTTTTGCAAGTCGAATGACTTGGTCGGAAATTGGTAGCTGACCACCAATAGCAGTCCAAGATTCATCGTCAAAGCTAGTTAATGCGGTGATGGCTAATAATTTTGGGCGTTCCACGCCTAGTTCTTTGCCACTCTCACGAGCTGCCTCAACAGCAGCTTTCATCATGACAGGACCACCTTGACCATGTAAAGTAATTAAACTAGCGCCGAGACGTGTTAAGGAAGCTACGCCATGGGCTACGGTATTTGGAATGTCGTGTAATTTCAAATCAAGAAATACTTGTTTGTTTTGCTCCTGTAAAAAACGAATTGTTTTTGCTCCTTCGGCGTAGAATAGCTCCATGCCGACCTTGTAAAAGCTAACCGAATCACCGAGGGATAATACGATTTCTTTCACTGCATCCATCGTGGATACGTCAAGGGCAACGATTAATCTGTCATCTGCCATGTTGCAACCTCCATACTACATACATATCTAAATAATTTTCACATACTGAGGGCCTATCTGTCAATTAAAATTGGTGTGAATGAGGTGATTATTGGTCACCTTTGAACAGTAGATTATAGTCTATTTCATGCTATAATAAGTAGAGTAAATGAATATAATTCTTATATATAGATTTTGAAAGGAGTCCTATGTTAGATTTTGTTGCATTAGACTTTGAAACAGCAAATAAATTTAAAAATAGTGCGTGCTCCTTGGCGGTTATTACCGTAAAGGACGGACAAATTACCAAAAAAGCATATAGCCTCATCAAGCCTCCGTTTATGAGTTTTGATGATGAATGTATTGAAATTCATGGTATCCAACCGAAGGATGTTCTTCATGAAAAGACCTTTGATCAGTTGTGGAATGCCATTTATGAAAACCATTTAAAAGGTAATATTATGGTGGCTCACAATGCGAAATTCGATATGAACGTATTGCGTGCTACTTTAGATTATTATAAAATCCCTTGGCCAGAACTAGATTATGCATGTACAGTTAAACTTTCACGTGCGGTATGGCCTGATTTGGTTAATCATAAGTTGAATACAATGGCCGCATATATTGGAGTTGAGTTTAAACATCATTATGCACTGGATGATGCAGAGACTTGTGCAAAGGTTGTATTAGAAGCTGCTAAGTTGAAAGGCGTTAATAGTTTACCAGATTTATTAAAGGCTACAGGTGTACCATTAGAACCATTCATTGATGATAAAAATCGCTCTGCTCAAGATGCATTACATAAAGAGCCAGAACCAGAACAAATGTCGTTCTTTTAGCGAGGAGAGGTACTATGTTGGGGAAAGAATTATTAGCTTATGTAGATCATACATTATTGCGTCCTACAGCTACATGGGATGATATTAAAGAAGTTTGTGATGATGGTATAAGGTATAAAACTGCATCTGTTTGTATTCCTCCAGATTTTGTAGCATCCGCCCATGAAGCATATCCAGAACTTAACATATGTACCGTTATCGGCTTCCCTTTAGGATATGAAACAACAGAGGTAAAGGTGGCAGAAACGAAACAGGCCATTGAAGAGGGCGCTTCTGAAATTGATATGGTTATTAATCTTGGAGATGTAAAGCAAGGTGATTTTGAAGCGGTAACTAGCGAAATTGAGGCGCTTAAGAAGGCTTGTGGTGATAAGATTTTAAAAGTTATCATTGAAACTTGTTATCTTACAGATTCTGAAAAGGTAGCGCTTTGCAAATGTATTACAAATGGTGGCGCAGACTATATTAAAACATCTACTGGATTTGGTAGCGGCGGCGCAAGCCTTGAAGATATTAGACTCTTTAAAAAGCATATTGGTCCTAATGTACAGATTAAGGCCGCAGGTGGTATTCGCTCTATTACGGATATGAAAGCCTATATTGCAGAAGGTTGTAGCCGAATTGGAGCCAGTGCAGCTGTAGAGTTATTAAAGAATCACTTGAACGAAGAAGTATAATAGAAAACCACCTAGGCTATGCTTAGGTGGTTTCTTAGAATGGCGGTGTAACTATGCGTATGTATGATATTATTCTGAAGAAAAGGGCGAACTTGCCGTTATCAGATAAGGAAATCCGCTTTGTCATAGATGGCTATGTAAATGGAGAAATCCCTGATTACCAAGTGAGTGCACTCTTGATGACCATAGTTTTTAATGGTATGAATGCTCGCGAATTAGGAACTTTGACCTTGGCTATGGCTCAATCAGGTAATATGGTAGACTTATCGAATATTGATGGGATCACCGTAGATAAACATAGTACAGGTGGCGTAGGAGATAAGACCACACTTATTATTGCGCCTCTCGTAGCTGCTTGTGGCGGCAAGGTGGCTAAGATGTCTGGTCGTGGACTTGGTCATACAGGCGGGACTATTGATAAGATGGAATCTATTCCAAATTTAAAGGTATCTTTAGAGAAAGATGCTTTTATCAATCAAGTTAATAAAATTGGTCTTGCTGTTATTGGTCAGTCGGAAGGGCTTGCACCTGCTGATAAAAAGCTATATGCTTTGCGCGATGTGACGGGAACTGTTGATAGTATTCCTCTTATTGCATCCTCTGTTATGAGCAAAAAATTGGCTTCTGGTGCTCAAGCAATTTTGTTAGATGTAAAGGTTGGCAGTGGTGCCTTTATGAAAAACATAGAGGATGCTCGTGAATTGGCTAAAGCAATGGTAGATATTGGAAAGGAAAATGGCCGTTCAGTTAAGGCTATTTTGACGGATATGGATCGACCGCTAGGCCATGATATTGGAAATGCTTTGGAGATTCGCGAGGTTATTGATACGTTGAAAGGTCATGGTCCAGAAGATTTAACGCATGAATGTATTATCATGGCTGCCCACATGCTCGTATTGAGTCATATATGCGACTATGAAACGGCTCTCAGTCGTGTGCAACAAGCACTAGATTCTGGTACAGCCCTAGAACGATTACGATTAATGATTGATGCTCAAGGTGGAGATAGCCGAGTTATTGATGATGAAAGCCTATTAGCCATTGGCAAATTCACCTATGATGTTACAGCTCCTCAAGACGGTTATATTACCTATATGAATACAGAACAATGCGGGATTGCATCCGTTATGCTTGGAGCTGGTCGGACCGTTAAAGATGGCCCCATCGATTATAGTGCAGGTATTGTAATGCACAAAAAAACTGGGGACGCTGTCAGAATGGGTGAAAGGATAGCTACACTATATGCTTCTGATGAAAGCTTATTCACTAATGCGGCCCAGACCTATTTAGCGGCGATTACTATTGGTAATACTGCACCTAAAGTAGTGGATACTATACTAGATGTTGTAGAGTGAGGAGTGCAATATGAAAGAAAAGGATATTCAAAAGCTCATCAATCGTGCTATTGTGGCTCGCGACAAAACCTATAGTCCTTATTCACATTTTGGTGTGGGCGCAGCCCTTCTTTGCGAAGATGGAACCATCTATGAAGGGTGTAATATAGAAAACGCTTCTTATGGATTAACTAATTGTGCGGAGAGAACTGCTATATTTAAGGCTGTGTCGGAAGGGCAAACAAAATTTAAAGCCCTTGCCGTAGTTGCTGATACGGAAGGGCCTTGTGCACCATGTGGTGCTTGTCGTCAGGTGATTTCTGAATTTGAAATACCTCGTATTATAATGGCGAATTTAAGAGGGGACTATACAGTTGTTGAATTAGAAGGTTTATTACCTTTTAGATTTGGGGCCGATAACATATAAAAAAGAGACCACGTTGATGTGGTCTCTTTTTGGTATACCTTAGAATGCAGGAACAATAGCACCTTGGTATTTTTCTTGGATGAATTTGATAATTTCAGGACTATGAAGTGCAGCCATCAATTTTTTGATGCGAGGGTCATTTTCATTGCCTTTAAGTACAGTTACGATATTTACGTAAGGGGAATCGTTATTTTCAATTGCCAATGCATCTTTGCCAGGGTTAAGACCTGCGTTTAATGCAAAGTTAGTGTTGATAGCGGCTAAGGCTACATCGTCAAGGGAACGAGGTACTTGTGCTGCTTCTAATTCTACGAATTGATATTCGTTAGGGTTCGCAGTAATATCTTGTACGGTAGATAAGATGTTTGTAGAGTCTTTTAATGTAATTAGACCTTGTTTTTGTAACAACAATAATGCACGACCACCGTTTGTAGGGTCATTAGGAATAGCGATTTTAGCGCCTTTTGGAAGATCTTTCAAATCTTTGATTTTACGGGAGTATAAACCCATTGGCTCAAGATGAACACCACCGGCAGATACTAAGTCAAGTTTGTGAGCTTTTGCGAATTCCTCCATGTAAGGTACGTGTTGGAAGAAGTTGGCATCAATCTCTTTGTCCCCTAAAGCCAAGTTAGGTGTGTTGTAATCAGTGAATTCCGTGATTTTTAATTCGATACCATCTTTTGCTAAGATTGGTTTAACTTGTTCCAAAATTTCTGCGTGAGGTACTGCTGTTGCCCCAATTTTTAATACTTGTTTGCCATCGCTAGCAGCTTGTTTGTTGTCGTTACCACAGCCTGCGATTAATAAAGCGCCGCCAAGGATTACAGTAGCTGCCAATGCTAAAAATTTTCTCATTAGACACACTCCTTATACAATAATTACATATAAAATATTAAATCTATAGTACTAAATAATTTCCTATCTATCAAGAAGGAATTATTATAGGTTCTCCATAACTAAAAATTATGGAGAACCTATAATATAAGTATGTTCATTTTTAAAACAATTTGCCCATGATAAGTCCAATCGCCCACATTAGTTGATAAATCATAGCGGCTCCAGCGGTAGTACCCATAGCCTTATCTAATTGGAACTCATCTGTATTGGTAGATAATGTATGAATTGTTTTGAAAGCTAGTGGTGCTGCAAGGAACGCTAATAAGGCGAACCATGTCATATGGCCTACTATAATCCAAGCAATGATCCAAATAAAATTGAAAATATATGAGATACTCATTAAGCTGAGTGCTCTTTCACGACCAAGCACGATTGGCAACGTGTGACGTCCATGGCTTTCATCATTACGAATATCTCGGATATTATTCGTCAACATGATGGAACCAACTAGCAATGTAGATGGAATTGCAGGAATTAACAGGGCTAAGGATAATTCTCGTATCCAGGCATAGCCTGTAATGAGTACGATAGCAAAACCCATGGCGATACCAGAGGAAATTTCTCCAAATGGTGTTCGAGAAATTGGTTTTGGACCGCCAGAGTAAAGGAAACTAATTAGAATACATAGGAAGCCTACAGGAATGTAGTACCAAGTTATAGTAGCAGATAAATAAAGACCAATAATAATGGGTACAAACATGAGTGCTTTAATCATCGTTATAATGAGCTCTGGTGTTATAACGCCACGTGTGATAGAACCAGCATTACCTACCTTTTGACCAGCATCGAGTCCAGATTTAAAGTCTTTATATTCATTCCATAAATTAGCTACAATTTGGGCTGTTACAACAGCTAAAAATATGAGCACTGTATGGAAAATGGCAAGACCTGTACCCTGAGCAGCACCAAATGCATAATAACTAAAGGCGGCACCTAAAATGGTAGGCCCTAATGCAGCAGCTAATGTGCGAGGCCTAGTGAGGGGAATTAATTCTTGTATCATATTAAAAACACACCGAGTGTGCACTCCTTTCCATTTCTCATACATATATCATCTTTACATGTCTATTTATGTATTGTATAGCAGAAAGGTAAGCTTGTAAATTATACTATACAGTTATATATGTCGATATAGTATAATAATTAATATATGCAGTATAGATTATCTTTTAAACTCTTAATATATACTGCACGGATTATCTAACAATCTATACATAGTGTATTGTTAAAAAGGTGAGGTGTCTTATGAGAACTCTCAATAAAAAGTTAATGACATTGGTTTGTGCCACCTGTTTAACTGTGGGTATGGGGGCAGTGGCATGCGCTGATGCGGTAGATTTAGGTTATGGTATGTACGGCAGTACTTCCCCAACTGTGAAAGCTGTAGAAGTTGTGCACATTTCTACTGATGCAAGATTGCGTAATCAAGAACAAGATAAATTTCTCAAAGTAGCAAATAAATCTGCTGTTGATACTATTAATAATGTTGTGAAAGCACAGACTGGTGTAGCTGTTGAACCAGTGAAGGGGGATTTTCTTGATGGTTACTCCTTCTATCAATTGCAAGGTACTGATAAACAAGGACATCATATAGGTGGTTTAATTGTTATTAACTATTCTAAAAATGCAATTGATCAAGTTATAGGTATGAATAAGACTATTTTAGAGAAGGGGTCAGATGCGGAAAAAGCCGCATTAAAGCATTCTATCTCTAAATATGTAGAATCTTACTCCAAAGAGACGGCCCAACAACAATTACAAGGCCTGAAGAGCAATACTATTGAAGGTGCTAAATTAGCTAAAGATCTAAAAACGATAAATGATAAGTTACCTTCTCAAATTATAGGTGTCTTTGATAAAATGCTTGCCACAGATAAGAAATCATCTCCTAAAAGTATAGAAGAGGTCCGTTCTTATGTAGACTTTATGGCAAAACAAGTAAGCCTAGATGCAACGCATGTGGCCTATAAACCTGTTCAAACACGCTATGGTACAGCTGTGACAGGCGATTTACGCGGTAGTCTAAAATATGATGGCTTTAGAAATACCTATTCCTTAATTGGTTATGCTGTTCCTACAGATAAAGGTGTATCTTTACAGCTTTTAATGTCTGATGACTCTAGCCATGATTATTGGGCTAATGAGTTGAATTATATGTATCAAACACAATCTCTCAAGGGAGGAAAATAATATGAAATCTTTGAAAGTATTGGCTTGTGCAGCTTGCCTAATGGGTACTGTATCTGGCGTAGGTTTTGCTAAGAATGTACAAACAATTGCAGGATCCATGGTAGTGCCTAACAATGTAACTGTTGTTTCTGCATCCAAAACAAATACACGTGATTTTGTAGAAAAACAATTAAATGAAGAACCTTCAAAATCTACGATGTCGAATATGATGGCAAAGGAATTTTTCCAAAACTTTGGTACTAATTTTGATATATACCAATTGCAAGGGGCAGATAAAACTGGTCAAAAAGATGCATTCGTAGTGGCTGTAGATGTTAAACAAATAGCGCAACAAGTGGCTAAAGAAAAGGCTAATGACCCTATGTTTATAGCGGCAATGGCCGCTCTTGATAAAGGTCAAATTGATCCTGTAACAGAGCAACTTTTATTAGGAACAATAAATAAACAGATTCCCACTAGCACAACGGTAGTTCCTTTAAATGGACCTATTAATGTATCTAGTCGTGATCCCCAAAAAGCAACGATTATGCCTAAAACACTTAAAACTCTAACCGTAGAAAATGCAGAACAAGTACATCCGGTGGCTGGTACAAAATATCAAACATATGCAGCAAGCTCTCGCTTGTTATATGCAGATGGAAATGTACAAACTCCACTCTATGCAAATGCTGCATTTGTGTTGAAGCCAGGAAAACCAGTGTTGTATGTAGGTATAACAACTGATGTACAACGTGATTATTTCAAACCAATATTTGACAATGCATTCAAATCAATTAAATAATTGGTTATATACGTACTTTTATTTTATATGTGATATATTGAGGTAAGTCATATATATTGAGGCATCAACATGAGTTTCGCACCTTAAATATAGTCATATTAATTTATATTTATTTATAAAAGGAGATTTATCATGAAAACAATTTCTACAGACAAAGCACCAGCAGCAGTAGGCCCTTACTCTCAAGCTAAAGTGGTTGGCGGTTTATTATTTGCTTCTGGTCAAATTCCACTCAATCCTGCAACTGGTACAGTTGTTGAAGGGGGCATTGTAGAGCAAACTGAACAAGTATGCAAAAATATTGAAGCCGTATTGACTGAAGCTGGTACAGACTTCTCCAAAGTTGTTAAAACAACTTGCTTCTTAGCTGATATTGGTGATTTCAAAGCATTTAATGAAGTGTATGCTAAATATTTCACTTCTAAACCAGCTCGTTCATGTGTAGCAGTAAAAGACCTTCCATTAGGCGTTATTGTAGAAGTGGAAATTATTGCGGAAGTATAAGATGGATTATATTTCTTTGTTACAGTCAGAGATGCGTCCTGCCTTCGGTTGTACTGAGCCAATTGCATTGGCTTATGCGGCTGCGAAGGCAGTCTCTGTTTTAGATGAGTTTCCTAACCATATTCACGCAAGATGCAGCGCGAATATTATCAAAAATGTAAAATCTGTAGTCATTCCAAATTCTGGGGGGCGAAAAGGACTAACGGCGGCCGCTACACTGGGTGCTATTGTAGGTCATCCAGAGCGTGAACTAGAGGTGTTGGAATCTGCTACAGACGAAGATCGCAAATGGCTTGGTACATTGCTTGATGCTAACTTCTGTACCGTTTCACTTGCTGAAGGCGTAGATAATCTATATATAGAAATCACTGCAGAAACAGATGAACATACAGCGGTTGTTCGCATTGAAAATGACCATACGAATGTAACCTATGTATCAGTAGATGGTGAGATTGTCTCTGAAACAGTCAATGAAATTAAGAAAGCGGCTAAAACAGAATATGCCATGACCTTCGATAGCATTTACGAATTTGCTTTAACAGGTGATATTTCTGGTATCCTACCTCAAATTAAACAGCAAGTTGAGTATAATACTGCAATTTCTAAGGAAGGTCTGTCCAATGATTATGGATCTAATATTGGACAATTGTTATTGTTAGATGAAGAAAATCCATCTCTCGAAACGAAATGTAAGGCTCGTGCCGCAGCTGGCTCTGATGCGCGTATGAGTGGTTGCCCATTGCCTGTCGTTATCTGCTCTGGCTCTGGTAATCAAGGTTTAACCGTGTCTGTACCAATCATTACGACTGCCGATGAACTTGGTAAAAGTGAAGATGAATTGTATCGCGCTCTCGTCTTTGCTAACTTGCTAACGCTTTACGTTAAATCTGGTATTGGTAAATTGTCTGCATACTGTGGCGTTGTATCTGCCGGTGTGGTAAGTGTAGCAGGTATTGCCTTCTTGAAGGGTGATAGTAAAGATATAATCGAGAACACTCTTGTAAATGGTCTTGCAAGTTTATCTGGTATCGTATGTGATGGTGCGAAACCATCCTGTGCAGGTAAAATTGCAATTTCCCTTGATGGCGCCTTTATGGGATATAAACAAGCTCGCCTTAACAAAAACTACCAAAAAGGCGATGGCCTTGTAGCATACTCCGTTGATGAAACTATCCGCAGTATTGGTGCTGTGGCACAAGGCATGAAAGAAACGGATGTAGTTATATTGAATGAAATGCTAAAACACTAAACTGCAAGTGGCGTGGTTAGCTGAATATAAAAAGAACCCTTCGTTGGTCTGTACCTTCAAAAATTGTGTCCAATTTTTGGGGTACAGTTCACGTGAAGGGTTCTTTTTTGTTTATTGTAATTTTTTAGGATCTTTAAGTATCAATGAAGCCCCAAGACCCACTACTAGGAATGGTACGAGTGTCATCATAGCGGCAGGTAAAGAATAGGTATCCGCAAGGTTACCTACTACAGGTGCGATGATACCACCGATAGTTTGGCTCACACCGAGGGTAATACCAGAGGCAAAGCCGATGCTTTTAGCAAGGTAGGTTTGGCCTAGTACGATAACGGGGCTGTAGCTAAGAGCTTTAGCAGCGCCAATCATGAGTAGTAACATATAGGCTATAGGCATCATGATAACAGGGGAGAAGGTTGGCACTTCTGTTAATAGGAACATAGCTGGCAACCAAATCAATAGGGATAGTCTAATGATTTTGATGGGACCATATTTGTCGCCTAGTAGACCGCCAATATATGTCATGAAGATACCAATACTAAAGAATATGGTTAATGCAAAGCTACCTTGCTCTGGGCTAGTGCCGAGTTCACGAGTCCAGAAGATAGGAATGAATGCATTGATAACGCGGAAGTTTACCGATTGGCTTAGGATGATAACGAACAAAATACCAAAGTATTTCCAGTAATTTTTGAGCGGCTTAGCCACTAATGTAGGATTTTCCATAGCTACCGCTTGGTCGATAGTGCGTGCACAAGTTACTATGCGCGGCATGAGGGCGAATAAAACCGTTGAGATGATAAGACCTACTATGGTGAAAGCTGCCAGTCCATGAGGACCTACTGTATAGGCAATAGAGCCCGCAAAGAGTGGACCGATGGCAAAACCAGAGCTACCACCGATGGCGAAGGTACCCATGGCTTTACCTTTTTTACCACCTCCGAGGCGATTCATGATTTTCGCTCCTTCAGGGTGGAAGATAGAGGAGCCTACACCAGCTAAGGTAGCACAAACAAGCAAGCTTTCATAGGAGGTTACAAACCCCATGGCACCTGTGCTACAAGCTGAGAGCAGAACACCTAAGGTGATGAGCCGTGGCTGATTGATCTTGTCAGAGACATAACCTAATAATGGCTGTAACAATGAAGATAATGCTGTATTGGCTAATATGAGAAAGCCTGCTTGCTCTAAACTAAGTCCATAAGTGTAGATAAATAATGGCAAGAGGGCAGGTAATACACTTTGACAGGAGTCGTTAATCATATGACTCACCGTAATGAGATAAGGGTAATATTTTTTCATAGTAGTGGTCCCTTCGCAAAAAAGCGCTAACCACGGTTAGCGCTTTATATATTTTATATGGCAGAGGAGGAGGGATTTGAACCCCCGCGCCGGTTGCCCGACCTACCGCATTTCGAGTGCGGACCCTTCAGCCTCTTGGGTACTCCTCCGTGTTTTACGGCGCTCTTTAAAAAAGTCTTTCATGATTTGACTACATTCATCACCAAGGACCCCCGATGCTAATTCGGGTTCATGATTTAAACCAGGGTGAGAGAGTACATTGAAAAGAGACTCTACAGCGCCTCCTTTGTAATCACTTGCACCATATACAACACGGTCAATACGACTGTTGATGATGGCTCCAGCGCACATCGGACACGGCTCTATCGTAACATACAGGGTACAACCAGTCAACCGCCAGCGCTTGAGTACATCGCATGCTTCGCGGATGACGAGCACTTCTGCATGAGCCGTTGCATCGTGATCTAATTCGCGGCGATTATGGTGGCGTGAAATGATTGTATTGTTTTGAACTAAAATGGCGCCGATAGGAATTTCTCCTAGAGCATAAGCTTTGTGGGCCTCCTCTAGGGCAAAACCCATAAAATATTCATCACGGCTACGCTCATCCATATTTTTAATCTCTATAGGTGTAATGTTCTTTGTCATTCTCATACCTCTTAATGTATAATATCTTACATAAAGTCTATCATAGTGTGCGCAGTTATGCGAATAGATTGTGTGAGGGTATTATGGATATTATTTGGTACATATTTGATATGATTGGCACTATTGCCTTTGCTATCTCCGGAGCACTTGTTGGGGTGGCACGGAGAATGGATATATTTGGTATGGCTGTATTGGCACTGGCCACGGCAATCGGTGGTGGAATTGTACGTGATGTTCTCTTGGGGTATTTTCCGCCGAATTCGTTACGCAATATTGTATATGTAACTGTGGTTATTTCCGTAACAATTATCGTATTTATTATCTATAACAGCCGTTATCGCAAGCATGCTATGGGACCTCGTAGCCGAGCAAGCTATTTATTAGCCGACGCTGTGGGGCTAGCATCGTTTACAGTAACTGGAGCATCTGCAGGGTTTAAACTATATCCTGAGCTGCCAATTTTCATTGTTTTATTAGGAACTATTACTGCCGTTGGAGGTGGTATTATCCGAGATATGCTGGCTCAACGGATTCCCTCTGTTTTGAAAGAAGATGTGTATGCTCTACCTAGTGTTATTGGGGGTATCGTTTATTACTTAATGGTTATTTCTAACTGGGTTGGAGAGGCTGTATATGGTGCGTTTACCGTTGTACTAGTTATCCGTTTACTAGCTATTAAATATAATTGGAGCTTACCCAAAGTGCGCTAAAGCTAAAGGCACTGCATTTGAGAAATAACAGGTAAATGATATAATTATACTATTAAGTATTTCATAAAAGTGTCAGAAAAAAAGAGTATTATATAAGAGTTAATTTTCGAGTCGAGAGTACTCGTGTACACAGAAGGAGATTTGCTTTATGACAAATAAATGGTTGAAAGTAGCATTAATGGTTACAGTCATTGCTACAGGTACATCCATCAAAATTGATGCAGAAACCGTATTATATGTACCTCAAGATGATCGTCCTGTAAGTTTGCAATATACAGTTGATACAGCTCGTGAGGCGGGTATGACTGTGTTGACACCACCTCAACACTTGATTTCTGGTAAGACGTACCAAGGTCAAGCTGATCAAATTATGGCTTGGGTAGAGCAAAATGCAGGTCGTGCTGATGTTATGGTATTAAGTACAGATACTCTTATTTATGGAGGTCTTGTAGATTCTCGTAAACATAATATTCCACTTAGCACATTGCAAAATCGCTTGAAACGTATTGAAGGTTTAAAAGCGCGTAATAAAAATGTACGCATCTATGGCTTTGGCACCGTAATGCGTTCCCCACGTGCGAGTGGTGGCGGTACTGAACCGGCCTACTATGCGGAATATGGCCCAACAATCTTCCAAATTGCTGCATTACAAGATAAATTAGATTCTGGCTCTTTAACGCAAGAAGAAACTCAAAAATTGATGAGCTTACAAGCCTCTGTTCCTGTGGAATACTTGCAAGACTGGTTTGACCGCCGTCAAAAAAATATGAAAATCAACAAAGAGTTGATTGATGAAACTCGCAGTGGTGTATTCGACTACTTTGCATTAGGTCATGATGATACATCTCAATTATCTCAATCCGCTCTAGAAGGTCGTTACCTCAACAAATATTCCAAGGATATTTCTGCTGAAAAATACGGTAGCTTCCCTGGTGCTGACCAACTTGGTCTCTTATTGATGGCGCGTTCCCGTACCGATGTGAGCACAGAAAAACCTACATTCTCCGTAATTTATCCACTCGGTGGCGGAGGTAAAACATTGCCAGGTTACGAAGATCAAACGATTGATAAAACAATTGCTCAACACGTTGAGGCTGTAGGTGGCACAATGGTGACACAAGGTAAACCAACTGTATTATTGGCTGTTAATACACCTCTTACAACGAGCACAGGCGAGTCTGAAAACTTCGAAAACTTCCCGATGATCTCCAACTCTACAAATGCTTTCGTAGATCGCATTCAACAAGCTGTTGACTCTGGTGTGAACGTAAGCGTTGCAGATATTGCTTTCAATAATGGTGCAGATAATACATTGGTATCCGCTATGTACAAACGAGATTTGTTGTACAAAATTGGTGCGTATAATGGTTGGAATACAGCAAGTAACACAGTAGGTTACGCTATTGCTCAAGGATTATTGCTTAAATCTATGAGTCCAGAAGGTCATCGTGATATGTTGACGCAACAATATTTGGATAACTGGGCATATCAAGCAAATATTCGTAAAGATATTTATCGTATGCAAGATTCTATCAGAACAGACAATGTTCGTTACTCTGGTGAATTAAATGAACGTCTTGAAAGTTATTTAGGTGAACGCATTCAAGATTTCGCTGAAAAATACCTTAAAATCAATCCTCGTACAGTAAAAGCTACATTCCCATGGGGACGTCTATTTGAAACGGATATCACTGTTTATGACAAACCAGTGGTACCACTTGAAAAAGAATTACGCTTGAAACGAGAAGCTGAAGCAAAAGCTAAGGCTGAAGCAGAAGCTAAGGCTAAGGCAGAAGCGGCTGCTAAAGCAAATGGTCAGGCTGTACCAGCACAAGCCGCACAACCTGAAAAAGCTGCAACGCCTCAAACACCTACATCTACCCCTCCTGTAGTTAAACAACCAGCTACAGAGTCTCAAGGTCCACGTGTGGTACCGACACCTGCAGTGGCACCTGGTCAATAGTGAATAGGGAATGGCTATGAAAAAAGCGTTTTTACCGGAAATTACTTATATGCGAGGCCTCTGTATGCTCGGTGTTATCGGCATTCATGTAGGATCTTACGCATTGCAAAATCCTTTTGTAAATTTAGAACTCATCAGCGTGTTAGAAATTCTCTCTCGCTTTGGAGTGCCTGCGTTTTTCTTCCTCTCTGCATTTGGCTTGTTTTATCATACCTCGGTAGAGGGACCATTCTCATATAAGGAATTTATGCACCGCCGCATTCAGGTGGTGCTATTTCCATATATTACGTGGTCCATCTTTTACTTGCTATATACAGGGATGACAGCTCATAACCTTGGCAATTTACATCCAGGGCCGTTGGCGATAAATCTACTCTTTGGTACCTCTATGTATCATCTATATTTTATGGTTATTTTGCTATGGTTCTACGTGATGATGCCATTATGGCGGGCCATGGTGAAAGTCATCTTAAAACGGCCTGTATTTTGGCTGGTGTTACTATTTGTCATCCAAGTTGGTATCGATTATGTTTCGTCTTACATGCTTGGCCGTTGGGTAACAGAAAATCTAAGCAATCAGCCAGTTCTTAAATATCTTTTTGATATGCGACTCAACTATTGGGTTATTCATTATGTGTGGATTTTCCTTTTAGGTGCCGTATGTGCTGAACGATATGAAATCGTCTGCGAATATATGTGGCGTTATCGTTACCTTTTAGGCGTCAGTGCGGTAAGCTCTATATTATTAATGCTTGGCTCTTATTACTATGTCATGGACGTATGGCATTACACTGTGTTGGAAGCAATTTATACGGTACATCAAATGAGTCCTATGGGCGTTCTTTATACAGGATTGGGAACGATGTTTAGTTTGTTCCTATTCCAAAGGCTACCTATGAACGTGACGATGGAGTCCATTTGGTCTGAGATAGGCGATAAATCGTATGGTATTTATTTAGCGCATCCATTTTGGTTGTTAATCATTTTTGGTGTGATGGCTAAATATAATCTCTTGTATACGGTGACCAACGTGCTAATTATGTATGGTATGGCGTTAGCATTATCTTATTTGACTACAGTGGGCCTTAATTATGTGCCTAAATCTATCCGTAAATTTATACTGGGGCATTAGTTTAGTATGAGAACTATTTTATTGAGAGACCTAATTGGTGCTAGTACGTTAATGGTGTATGCAGTTTTAGTTAGTTTTGTAGTGCTGATTTAGTATAAACATAATATTTGTTATACATCCGCTAGGATATAGTTTTTAACTATGGTATCCTAGCGGATTTTTGTATATCGAATTATTATCTTTCACAAAGTAAAGTGTGAAAATTTGAAAGTAATTGTGTTATAATAAGTCCATGATGATTACCACTTGATAGAGTAACGGAATAGAAAAAGAGGTGCTCCTATGCAAGAATTAACATATTTTAACGGTGAATTCGTCGAACCAGGTGCTAAAGTTATCAGCATTGATGACCGTGGCTATTTATTTGGTGACTCTGTATATGAAGTTGTTCGCGTCGTAAAAGGCCGTTGCTTCGCTTTGTCTTACCACCAAGATCGCTTGTATCGCTCTATGCGTGAAATGGATATCCCTGTAAAAATGACTCCTGATGATTTGACAGAATTGCACGAAATTTTGATCGAGCAAAGTGAAATCAAAGAGGGCTATATTTATTTACAAATCTCTCGTGGTGTAGCACCACGTCATCATGCTTATGATCGCTCCAAATTAGAACCACAAATGCTTATGTCTATCCGTACTTTGGATTTAGATGAAGTCAATAAATTGGGTGAAGGTGTAAAAGCGATAGCTTTACCTGATGAACGTTGGAATCATGTAGATATTAAGACTACAAACTTGATCCCGAATATTTTGGCGCAAACAAAAGCAGAAAAGAAATTTGCCTATACAGCCATCTTGTTCCGTGATGGCATTTGTACAGAGGGCGCGACATCTAATGTGTTTGCTGTTAAAGATGGTATCTTGTACACGCATCCAGCGGATAATCATATCTTAAAAGGCATTACGCGCCAAATGATCTTAACCCGTGTAGCACCATCTTTAGGTATTACCATTATTGAGAAAGAATTCGATCGTAACTTTGTGGATGATGCGGATGAACTATTCTTTACCGATACAATTGGTGGTGTCATTCCAATTACTAAGCTAGACAGAAATCCAGTATCTGGTGGTAAACCAGGTACTATTACACTTCGTCTACGCGAAGCTCTAGAAAAATTGATGGAAGAAGGACTACCTTGATAGATAAGCTGCTTTCATCAAATGTTAAACATTTACCTTAAGAAAGGAAATTATTTTGATACAATTAGAACACATTAGTAAAGTCTATGAAGGCGCTACTCGTGTGGAAGCGTTGAAAGATATTAGCCTAAATGTGAAAGAAGGCGAAATCTTTGGCATTATCGGTCAATCCGGTGCCGGTAAATCCACATTGATTCGTTGCATCAACATGCTCGAAGCACCTACATCTGGCTCTGTTATCGTAAATGGTACAGATTTAACAACACTTAGCAAATCTGATTTGCGTAAAGCGCGCAAAGATATTGGCATGATTTTCCAACATTTTAACCTATTGTCCTCTCGTACCGTATATGACAATGTGGCATTTCCGTTGGAATTACAAGGAATGAGCAAATCTGAAATCAAGGAACGCATTACGCCAATCCTTGATATTGTAGGCCTTACTGAGCGTATGAACAACTATCCATCTCAATTATCTGGTGGTCAAAAACAACGTGTTGGTATTGCTCGTGCTTTAGCGTCTAATCCAAAGGTCCTCCTTTGTGACGAAGCTACCTCTGCCCTTGATCCTCAAACAACAGATTCCATTTTGAAATTGTTGAAAAATATTAATGAGAAGATGGGGCTCACTATTGTGCTCATTACACATGAGATGCACGTTATCCGTGAAATCTGTGATCGCGTGGCGGTTATTGAAGGTGGTGTCATCCTCGAAGAAGGTAGTACTATTGAAGTATTCACACATCCTCGCGAAAATACGACAAAAGAGTTTATTAGCTCTGTAGTGAGTGATAACTTACCTCCAGAAGCATTGGAACATCTAGAGTTGCATGATCAATGGATTGCAGGGACGGCGCCCTTAGTTCGTCTCAAATTTACAGGACAAGCAACAGATGAGCCTGTAGTAGCAGGCCTTGTAAGACGCTTTAATTTAGATGTAAGCATCCTTTTTGGCGGCATTGATTACATCCAAAATACGAGCGTTGGTCGCCTCATCGTTATCTTGAATGGTGACCCAGAAAATGCGCAAGAAGGTTTGGACTACATCAAAATGTTACCAATTGAAAGCGAGGTGATCGGTTATGTCAGAGCAAATCATTAATCTACTCATAACTGGTACCCTTGATACATTGCAAATGACGATAATTTCTACCGTAATGGCAATGTTATTAGGTATTCCTCTTGGTGTTGTTTTGGTTGTTACTTCTAAAGGTCATATCTTAGAAAATGTAGCACTCAATAAAGTATTGGGTGCCATTGTCAATGCTACACGTTCTGTACCTTTCATCATCTTGATGGTTGCTATCATTCCGTTTACTCGTATGGTGGTAGGTACATCCATCGGTACAACTGCAGCATGTGTGCCGTTGACCATTGCGGCAATTCCGTTTTTGGCACGCCTTGTAGAAACGTCTATTAAGGACATCAATTTTGGCGTTATCGAGGCGGCTCAATCTATGGGGGCAAGCCCATTACAAATCATTTGGAAAGTATTATTACCAGAAGCATTGCCAACAATTATTGACAATGTAACGGTTCTTATCGTTAACCTCATCGGGTACTCTGCGATGGCTGGTGCTATTGGTGGTGGTGGCCTTGGGGATATTGCTATCCGATATGGTTACCAACGTTTCCAAGCCGATATTATGATCGCTACAATCATCATCTTGATTGTATTGGTACAAGTTGTACAAATGATTGGTGATGCTTGGTCTAAAGCGATGAATAAGAAGTAGGAGGATCCTATGAGTATCAATGAAAAATTGAGAAGTCAACAAAATGACGAATTGTTCACCGCCATTTTAACGCTTGAAAATACAGAGGAATGCTATGCATTTTTTGAAGATATCTGTACGATTAACGAATTAAAAGCATTATCTCAACGCTTACAAGTAGCAAAAATGCTTCGCGCAGGGGATAGCTATGAGAAAATCGTAGAAGAAACGGGTGCGAGTACTGCTACGATTAGTCGTGTAAAGCGCTGTTTAGTATATGGTGCGGATGGTTATACATTGGCCCTCGATCGTCTAGGTGCAAAATAAAATAAATTAGCATGACAACGGTGGCCTTTGGCGACCGTTGATGTGCTATCTGTAGGAGGTTTATTATGGAGTGGCTCATTGCGGTAACAGGTTTACCATTTGATATCCTTATACTCGTTTTACTTGCCGTAGCTGGTGCGTTTGCTGGCTTTGTAGACTCCATTGTAGGCGGGGGAGGCCTCATTTCTGTACCTGCCATGTTATTAACAAATCTTCCACCTAGTGTGGCTCTAGGCAGTAATAAATTATCCAGTATCTTTGGTGCTGGTAGTGCATCGATTACATTTTTAAGAAATCACATGGTTGATTTTTCCCTAGTTCGCAAATTACTGCCTTTTACCTTTGTGGGTTCTATGCTTGGTACCTTGGCGGTTGTTTCTTTACCACCGCTATATGTAAAGCCTATTATTATCATATTACTTGTTTGTGTAACACTCTTTGTGGTGTTCAAAAAAGACTGGGGTGAAATCAATCGTACATCTCAGGTAACAGGAAAAGCGCTATATATTTGTATGGCTTTTGCTCTTGGCATTGGTATATATGACGGCTTTATTGGTCCTGGTACAGGTACATTTCTGATTATGGGATTTATCTTTACAGGCTTTGATTTTTTACATGCATCTGCTAATGCAAAAATATTGAATTTTACTAGTAATTTGGCATCTTTATTGGTATTTTTATATTTAGGACACGTCAATATTACGTATGGTCTTGCCACCGGGGCAGGTCAAATTATAGGTGCTTATTTAGGCTCGCATTTGGCAATTGCGAAGGGCTCATCTTTGGTGCGAGTTGTATTCTTGTCGGTAACGACAGTTATGTTGTTGAAATTAGTCTATGACTATATTTCAACATTATAGGAGGGCAAGGTATGCCTCATAAAAGTGATGTTCAAGTGGCCTTGATTAGTGGTGGTACATCGGGTATTGGATTTGCTACGGCAAAGCTTTTACTTAAAGAAGGTTGGTGTGTAGTCATCAATGGTCGAAATGAAAAAGTTGGTCAAAAGGCTAAAACTAAGCTACGTCGTTATTCCTCTAAGGTACAATATATTCAAGGTGATGTATCTAAAATTGAGGACTGTCAGCGAATTGTAAAAGAAACAGTAGATTTATTTGGTGGGGTGTCTGCTCTTGTAACAGCTGCAGGCTATTATGAAGAAGAGTTACTAGCTGATGTTACAGAAGCAGCTTTTGATGAAATGTTTGGGACCAATGTAAAAGGTACTGTATTCTTATGTCAAGCGGCGCTTCCCTATTTACGAGCCTCAAAGGGCAGTATTGTAACAATCGCTAGTGATGCAGGTTTACAAGGTAATGTAGCGTGTTCTGTATATGGTGCGTCAAAGGGAGCTGTAGTGAGCTTTACAAAATCTCTATCCCTTGAAATGGCACCTCACAGTGTTCGTGTAAACTGTGTGTGTCCTGGTGATGTAGATACATCATTAGTAGATAAACAGATTGCTAATGCCCACCAAGATGCGGCGGCTGCTAAGGCTGAAATGGGCCAACATTACCCATTAGGTCGTATTGCTAAGCCTCATGAAATTGGAGAAGTAATTGTATTTTTGTTGAGTAATAAGGCGTCTTTTGTGACAGGTGCAGCCTGGACAATCGATGGAGGACTCACAAGTTGGTAATATAGAAAATATTAGAAGCTGTTATATATGGATAATTAGAAAAATTCATTTCACTTCTATCAATAGAATGGTATAATAATACTAATAATAAGACCTATAGTTGGTTTACAACAAAGGAGAATACTTATGGCAGAATATAATGGCGTAACACTTGAGCCCCTTACGGATGGATCTCAAGATCGTGACTATCAAGTTGAACAATTTATCTTCTGGGGGGCAGGTCGTGCGGCAGCATTGGCATTATCCTCTAAATTCAGCAGTGTCGCTTTGTGCGCCAATGCTACGTACATGGTAACTCGCATTGCTCATCTTTATGATGTAGAATTGCAAGCAGGTGCTGTAGTTGGTTTAGTAGGTGGTCTTAGCACAGCTGTAGGTACAGCTGCAGTATCCCTTCTAATTCCAATTAAAGCTGTTCGCGTTCCTGTAGCTATCGGTTTAACTTATGCTATTGGTAAAATTGCACATATTTGGATTCAAGATGGTATGCCTTCTGATATCGAACGTTACAAACCGATGGTTGCTGAATTCTTTGAAAATGGCAAAGCTATTGCTTCTGAAATCGTTCGTGATGCAAGTGCTAGCATTCCTTTCACTCAAGGTCAACGTGACGTATGGGCTGGGATTGCTAACGAAACAGGTCTTGCTAAAGAATCTTTAAAGCAAGTTTACGATGAAAAAGTAACACCTGCCATCAATAAATGGAATAATGAAACAAAATACCAAATCCATGATAACGCAGCAGAGGTTGTAGCAAAGGTTTCTGATGCAGCGAAAGAAAAAATTGATTCTGCTAAAGAAGGTATTGAAGTAGCCAAAGAATTCGCAAAAGGTGGTGTAGAAGTGGCAAAAGCTTCTGCACAAGTAGCAGTAGAAACTGCAAAAACTAAAGCTTCTGATGCCGTAGAGACAGCAAAAGATGTTGCTACAAACACTGTTAATACAGCGAAAGAAAAAATTGGCGGTTTGCGTAAATAAACGCTGAAGGATTATTATTACTATGAATCCATTTAATATTATTAAATATGGTAAGTACTTTAACGAATCAAGATTTTTAGGGTTTCTTGGTCGATATGGTAAGAAACTTGCCTTTGTACAACAAGCAGTAACCTTGTTCCTTTGTTTTCGTGACAAGGATACTCCCAAATATGTAAAAGCGGTCATTGCAGGTGCCTTAGGGTATTTGGTATTACCTATTGATATTGTGCCGGATGCGATTGCTGTATTAGGTTGGGTAGATGATGTGGCAGTACTCGGATTAGCCTTTAAGATTGCGAATCGTTATATCAAAACGAGTCATCAAGAAGAGGCAAAAAAATTCTTTCCATTTGGTAGCAGTCGCTAACTTTTACCATTTTAGGCAGTTTGATCCACAGTGATTGAACTGCCTTTATTTATTTGACACACTAAAGTAATAGATATAGAATAAAAATTGTATACTATTTAAAAAGGACAGAATTTATGCATATTGCTTCAGTAAATGTACGATTTTATGAAACTGATATGATGGGGATTGCTCACCATAGTAACCATTTTAGATGGTTTGAAATGGCGCGCATTGAATTCCTTCGTAAAATCGGTGTCACTTTGTGGGATATGATGAATGAGGATATTGTATTTCCTATCATGAATGTATCTTGCAATTATAAAGAACCTGCGAATTTCGATGATGAACTTCACATCGAAACGTATTTGGTTAAGATGACGAGGGCTCAAATGGTGTTTCGCTATCGCATGCGCCGTGCTAGTGATGGTGCGTTACTTGCTACGGGAGAAACTAAGAACGCCTTTATGTCAAAGTTAACAGGAAAAATTGTGCGATTAGACGATACTTTTTATCTGCCTATGTTAGCAGCTGTTGAGGAGATGCCGCATGAGTAATGTACAACAATTGCCTATCGGTGTATTTGACTCTGGTGTAGGCGGATTATCTGTGTTAAAGGTGTTACAAGAACAATTTCCTAACGAAGATTTCATCTATATCGGTGATAATGCGAATAATCCTGTAGGTAATCGCAGTGATGATGAAATTACTTATTTGGCGTGTCGTATTGCGGAGACGCTAGAAAAGCAGCCTGTTAAGTTGATGGTGATTGCCTGTAATACCTTCACCGTTGTGGCTCTTGATGCGGTACGTGAACTTGTATCTGTGCCAGTTATTGGTGTATCACAAGGTGTGAAAACAGCCATTAATAAAAGTAAAAGCAAGACTATCGGTATTATGGCAACCGTAGCCACTGTAAATAGTCATATTCATAAGCATGTGGCTTTAGAAGTTGATCATGAGGTTTTGGTTTGGGAACAACCTTGTCCAGAGTTGGCGGGACTTATTGAACAAGGTCATTTAGATGATTACTTTGTTCGTGAAGTATGCAAGGAGTATTTAGAACCTTTATTATCTCGAGAAATTGAGGTAGTCGTTTTGGGCTGTACTCATTTCCCATTTGTACAACCTTTACTAGAGGAACTAACGTCATGTCGCATTCAGTTCATTGATCCTGCTTTTGAAACAAGTGAATTGGTTCGTCACAGACTTGAGAGTAAAAATCTTTTCAATCCTCAAGATACTGTAGGCACCGTGACATTGTATTTTACAAAGGATGTCGAACTTGGTGATACATTGAGTGCATCCTTCCTTGATACAAGCCGTCGTACCATTGAACATATTACATTATAAAGGAGATACCCTATGTGGTTTTATAACATCCTCAGTGCAGTAATAGCTATTATTGTGGCTGTTGCAGCTCTGTACTTATTATTCCGTTTGTTTGTATTGAAACAAGGTAATGAAAATATTGTCTTATTAGCGAAACGAGCAACGAACTTTCAAGTATCTGATCGTAGTTTTGAATCCATTACGTTGTTCTGTGATATTCCATTTGTAAATAAAGGGCGCCAATTGGGCACAATAATGGACTTATTTCCACGTCCATTATTACCTGAAGAACATTTTGATGCAGTTAAGGTAAATGCCTGGGCTATGGATATTAATCGTCCGCGTCAAGATGGATACTTTGAAGCTATAATTATCAAACCACGCAAAGGTGGCACAATTCGTGTATATGTTACATTAACAGGTAAAACTGGCAATATTCGAGAAGATATTAAGGGATTCCCTTATATGGACATCGATATTTACTACCAAATCGTAGGTCGGACAGACTATCATATCGATAAACAGCGTATTCGTTTGACTGCTGAAGAAGTTCAAGCAGCAATGGTTCAATAAGGAGGCATAACAATGGCAGAATTAGAGTTAGTATGTGTGCCAACACGTATTCTTACAGATAATGATGACATCGTTGATGCTATCGTTGAATTTGGCGGTCATAATATTGGACCTGAAGATATCGTATGCGTTGCTGAATCTGTAGTAGCTATTACGCAAGGCCGTTTTACACGTCCTGAAGAGCTAGATGTATGCTGGCAAGCTCGTTTAATTAATCGTTTTATTCATCCAGATGGCTCCATGGCATCTATTTATGGTATGCAATCGGCTATGAATTTGGACGGTAAATGGAAGGTGTTAGGTGCTTTTATTTTAGGTGCTATTGCTAAAATTTTCCGTAAACCTGGCGTGTTCTATGCAATTGCTCGTGCTGCATCCTTAACCGATGATGTAACGGGGACTATGCCTCCATTTGATAAGCATATTGTATTTGGTCCAAAGGATCCTGATAAAGTGGCTGAGAAAATTGTATCTCGCACAGGTTGTTATGGTGCCGTTGTAGCTGACGTTAATGACTTGAAACGGTCTGCTATTTTAGGTACAAGTCGTGGCATTGACGCTAAGAAAATTGCACAATTGTTGATTGATAATCCATTTGGTAATGATAGCCAAATGACTCCGATTGTTATCATCAAAAATTACGCATCTGTATCTGGTAAATAACAGAAGGCTGTACTCATCACATAGAGATGGGTACAGCTTTTTTATATATAATGAGACTGAATACGGACTATACGCAGGTTTGAAGAAGGCTTGTATATTAGTTCAAATAGAGATTATATGCTAGCTTAAATTGAGTTTTCTTTACTTTGTTTTGAGTTTGTATAGATTCTTTATTAATACTAATAAGGAGGTTATATGTTACTAGGGTTAGACGTAGGTGGTACTTTTACCGATGCTGTTATCATTGATGGCCATCGTGTAGTGGCAACTGCCAAGAGGCGGACTACAAAGGATAATCTAATGAATGGTATAGGTGAGGCCTTAGATGCGGTTTTGGAGGGTTATGATACATCAAATATTGAACAAGTAACCTTATCTACTACCGTGGTGACGAATACCATCGTAGAAGAGAAGGAGCAAGTAGTAGATCTCTATGTGGTTACAGGTCCAGGCCGTAATGTAGATGATATATTCCCCGTGAAACCTATATACCTTCAAGGTTATACAGATCATAGAGGTATCGTTGTAGAGCGTACCCCTGCTGATGCTGTACGTGGTATAGCCAACATGGTTCAAACACGTAGTGGTACTGATTTGGCTGCTGTGTCCGCTAAATTTGGGGTGCGGAATCCTCAAGAGGAACTATCTATAACAGAAGAATTGAAAAACATATATCATGCAATTTCTAATGGTAGTTTATTAAGTGGTTCTTTAAATTTTCCTCGGCGTACTATTAGCGCTTATTTTAATAGCGCTGTAACACCAGTATTTACGGTGTTTAAGAAAAATGTTGAAGATGCTCTCAGTGCACGGAATATAGTGGCCCCACTTCACATTTTAAAAGCAGATGGAGGCTCTCTACCAGTAGAACACATGGTGAGTCACCCAGTAGAGACCGCCTTTACAGGCCCCGCCGCAACAGTTCTTGGACTATCTGCTCTCGGTGTTATAGGTAATCAGCATACAGTGGCTCTAGATATTGGAGGCACTACAACGGATATATCCCTTTGGAAGCATGGTAGACCATTGATGACAAAAAATGGTGTATCTATCCGTGAGTATCCAAGTGCAGTGCGATCCTTTGCCGTTACCTCGGTCGGCATTGGTGGGGAATCTGTAGTTCGCCTTAAAAATGGTAATCTTACCGTAGGTCCTGAACGAGTGGGACCATCGGTAGCTCTAGGTGGTGTAGAACCTACCTTGGGGGATGCACTTATCGTGCTCGGTCACGCGAACTATGGCGACTTTAATCTAGCATCACGAGCTTTACAAGATTTAGCGGATGCTATACAGGCTGCGTTGCAATCTAATAATATAAATACCTCAAATAATCAACTAACTCTTATTAAGACCGCCTCTGATGTAGCAAAACTAATCCTACAAAATGCGTTGGAAACGATTCAACGTGGCGTAGATGAGGTCATAACGGTTGAGAACAAATGCCCTATTTATGTGGTGGCAGATATTGTAAATCCTGATATATTTGTGCCTGAACATATTGTTGTAGTAGGAGGCACGGCGCCAAGTCTCGGAGCGAGCATTGGAGAATATATGGATTTACCTATTACGATTCCAGAAAATGCAGCCGTAGCGAATGCTATTGGTGCTGCGCTAGCCCTATCTACCATCGAACTCACTGTCCATGTAGATACAAAACGTCGTTTACTTGTCATTCCGGAATTAGGTATTAAACAGCAAAATTGTACTTTAAAACGAGCGGAGCAAGTTGTAGAACGAGTTAAGGAGGCTCTTAGTGAAGAGGCTTTACGTTTAGGTTTAGATACGGCGCAAGAAATCGAGATCATTAGCATTGAGGATTTCCCTGTGGTAGAGGGCTGGCAATCTATGGAGCGTTTAATTACGGTGAAAGTACAACTAGCGGCGGGGGTGAAACACTATGTGGAATAAAGGTTTATCCTATCGTGAGCGTCATGGTCTTATAGAAAAGGATATAAACACGAAACTGAATGACGACGTGAATCCTACTATTGATAAAGCTAAATATCATCACAGTTTAGGTCTTGTCTTTTTCCCTGCGTTTGACTGGAAAATTTCTGAAACACATCCTGAACGACAAGAGCGTTTACTCTATACGCGTGATCAAATTGTAGAGGAAGGTTTGTTAGATATACCGAATATTAGAGAATATAATCCAATAGTAGCTGATTGGGATACAATAGAGCGAGTTCATGTTGGTGCTCCAAATTTAGAGTCTTGGGTGACTGAAGCTCATCGAGTATCTGCTGGAGGTGCTATTGCGGCAGCTGATGCGGTCATGCGCGGTGAAGTAGATCGCGCCTTTGCATTGGTAAGACCACCAGGTCACCATGCGATGGCTATGGTTCATGGTATTCGTGGCTTCTGTACGATTAATATTGAAGCCGTTATGATTCAACACATACGTCAAACTTATGGAATTAAACGCGTTGCCGTAGTAGATACTGATGTACATCACGGTGATGGTTCTCAAGATGTGTTTTACCATGATCCTGATACGTTGTATATTAGCTTCCATCAAGATGGACGTACTTTATATCCTGGCACAGGCTTTATGGATGAATTTGGTGGACCTCAGGCCATCGGTGGTAACATCGATATTCCACTACCGCCTGGTACCGGTGACGAAGGCTTGATGAAGGTCATGCGTGAGCTTGTATTGCCTATCCTTGAAGAGTTTAATCCAGATATCGTCATTAACTCGGCTGGGCAAGATAATCACTTTAGCGATCCATTAGCCAATATGCAGGTAACTGCAAAAGGCTATGCAGAGTTAGTCGATTTATTACAAGCAGATATAGCAGTCTTAGAAGGGGGATATTCCGTACAGGATGCATTGCCATATGTGAATACAGGTATCATTTTATCCATGGCAGGCCTTGATTACAGCAAGGTCGTAGAACCTGCCTTTGACCCTGTTAAATATAAACAAAGTCAAAGTGTAACAAATTATATAGATGAGCTTATCGCTAAGTGGAAGGTACAATGGGCTAATCGATATCGTATAGCAGAAGAAGAACGTGCTGGTGTAGGTGATATTTGGTCAAATCGTTACAATGTGTATTACGATGAAACGGGGGTACAAGAGGAGCGCCTTGAAAGGGTGCGCATGTACGAAGACAAGGTAGGCTGGCATAGCGTGTTTTCACGAGGACAATACGGCCCGTATGGGCCGCAAAGTGTATATGCTATGTTTATCCCTTGGCAAGCAGATGAAGGAACGCGTCAAGATGCTATCGCAGAAGCAAAACGAGCCAAAGCAGAAGGGGGAGCTAGCCGTTACGTTGTGGTAGATCCACTTGGTGACGGACAATATGAACTATAATGTTAATCTTTGTAAATGATAAGGTGAGTTATCATGTTAGAATCGTAAATTATAATATGATTCGTAATGCTGAAAAATAGAAAAATTATGATATAATATAAGAAATAACGCCCCTTTGTGTAAGGGGCGTTCTAATATTTAGTTTTAGAATGGTGAGGTTCCTATGCGCAGTGATAATAGAACAGCGGGTCAATTGCGACCTATTAAAATAACACGGAATTTTACAGAGTATGCAGAAGGTTCTGTACTTATTGAGTGTGGTAAGACCAAGGTTATCTGTACAGCTACTGTTGAAGATTCTGTGCCACGCTGGCTAAAAGGTTCTGGGCAAGGATGGGTAACTGCGGAATACTCATTATTGCCACGTTCTACGCAAACTCGCGTGAGCCGTGAGGCTGCAAAGGGAAAACAAACAGGACGGACTGTAGAAATTCAACGCCTTATCGGTCGTGCATTGCGTGCTGTTGTGGACCTTGAAGCATTAGGAGAGCGTTCTATCACTATCGACTGCGATGTGATTCAAGCGGATGGTGGTACACGAACAGCCTCGATTACCGGTGCCTTTGTAGCCCTCGTTGATGCGGTGGACTTCACCTTTGGCGGAGCTGGCAAATTTCCAATTACTGACTTCTGTGCAGCCATCTCCGTAGGTATTGGTCCAGATGGTCCTATTACGGACCTTTGTTACGAAGAGGATAGTGCCGCCATTGTAGATATGAATGTAGTCCGTACCGGTTCTGGTAATATGGTTGAAGTACAAGGCACAGGTGAACACGGTACATTTAATCGTGATGAGCTCAACGCTTTACTTGATTTAGCAGAGGCTGCTACAGATGAGCTCATGGCTAAACAACGTGAAGTACTTGGTGCGACAGCAGATAAAGTAGGTAAAGAGTATCCTACAGCTCCGGAGGTATAAAATGGAACAAATTGTGCTTGCTACAGGCAATAAAGGGAAAATTCGTGAGTTCTCTGAGGCTTTTTCCCATTTATCTATCGATTGTGTACCTGTAAAAGCTGTGATTTCCATTGAGGAGCCTGAGGAAACTGGTACAACCTTTATGGAAAATGCTCTGTTGAAGGCTCGTTACTATGCGAGGGCTACGAATCGCCCATGCCTTGCTGATGATTCTGGCATTACTGTCGATGCCCTCAATGGTGCACCAGGTGTATATTCTGCGCGTTATGCAGGTCGTCATGGTGATGACAATGCAAACAACGAGAAGTTAATTCGTGAAATACAAGGGAAAAGTAACCGTACAGGTCATTATGTATGCGCTTTAGCGCTTGTATATCCTGATGGCCGAGAAGTTACTGCGGAAGGCTATTGTGATGGACTCGTTCAAGATGAGCCAAAAGGGGAGAATGGCTTTGGCTATGATCCGTACTTCTATGTGCCTGAGTTTAAAAAGACTATGGCAGAGTTAAGTATAGAAGAGAAGGAAACGATTAGTCATCGTGGCCGTGCACTACGTGAATTAATTAACAAACTTTGATATTTTCGAACTATATGGTATAGTTCATATAAATATATAATATAGTGGCATTAGAGATTAAATACAATGAAACGAATTGGCATTTTAAGTGACACTCATGGGTATCTAGAGGATATCGACCTCGTTTTGGCTGCTACGGCTGATCAAGACATTGATATGTGGCTTCATGCTGGCGATTTTGGAGATGACGCACGCTATATGCAGGCACATACTGATATTCCTGTATATGCTGTGCGTGGGAACAACGACCGTGTGCAACCGCTTGAACCACGAGAGCAATTAATTCCTCTTGAAGATACCTATATTTACATGACACATGGTCATGAGGTATCATATTATAATCGAATACAAAAACTGATTGAGTTAGGAACTGACATGGGTGCGCGACTCATCGTGTCCGGTCATAGCCATCATCATGGGGAGGTTCGTGCCCGTGATGCGGTATTTGTAAATCCTGGTAGTATTTCTTTGGCTCGTGATCGCTCCGGTGGTACCTTTGCCATCGTTACCTACGATAATGGACAGTTTGATGTAGAGTTTGTATATAAACAAGATATTGTTTAGTTATATGGTGAAAGCTTCGGTTTTGAAACTTTCAAAAGGAATAGTAAGTCTATGCATGGAAAGGGTTATGACATATCATGGATACACCAGTTAAAGCAAAGCCTAAAATGAAGTTATATGGTTTTAACAATCTCACGAAAACATTGAGTTTTAATATTTATGATATTTGTTATACTCGTACGGAAGAAGAGAAAAAACAATACATTCAATACATTGATGAAGTATACAATGCGGATCGTTTAACGGCTATTTTGACGGAAGTTAGCCATATCATCGGTGCTAATATCCTTAATGTAGCGAAACAAGATTATGATCCACAAGGTGCGTCTGTTACAATTTTGATTTCTGAAGAGGAAATTGAAAAAGAAGATGTAGTTATGCATCTAGATAAATCGCATCTTACTGTACATACGTATCCTGAAAGCCATCCGCACAAAGGGATTAGTACATTCCGTGCCGACATTGAAGTGTCTACATGTGGACAAATCTCTCCGTTAAATGCACTTAATTACTTAATTCAAAGTTTTGACTCTGATATTCTTACCTTGGATTATCATGTACGTGGCTTTACTCGGGACGTGTCTGGTAAGAAAATTTATATTGATCATCGTATCAATTCTATTCAAAATTACATCAGTGCAAAAACTCGCAACATGTACAACATGATTGATGTAAATGTATATCAAGAAAATATTTTCCATACAAAGATGATGTTAAAAGAATTTGATTTAGATAATTATCTTTTTGGCATTACTGAGTCAGAGTTGAGCGATCGCGAAATCAAGCAAATTAAACATCAATTAAAACAAGAAATGATGGAAATCTTCTATGGACGCAATTTGCCATCTGTAAAAGCTTAAAGACAGCTTTTATGACATTGTTGTTATAGCTTTAATCGTATAATACAAATATAGACTTGAAGTAGATAAGCCTTATATGGTTTATCTACTTTTTTATAATTTACTTTATTGCTACTGGAGCTTAATCATTATTACTACGGGATCTTAATGATAGTTATTTTTAAAAAGTTCAAAAAACTATATCGAAAAAACTTGAATTATTATATTACATTATGTATAATACAATTAGTTAAAGGTATAAATTACCGACTCTAAAGAGTCCGAGTGTATCCACAAAGGAGAATAGTTATGGACGTACGTGAATTAGCTGTACAAAAAAAACGTGAATTAAAAGGTTTCCTTACTGTAGGAACAAAATATGAATTAAAAGACGCTCATGATTTATCTGTAGCTTACACACCGGGTGTAGCAGAACCATGTTTGCGTATTAAAGATAATGAAGCAGAATCCTTCGAATTAACTTGCCGTTCCAACATGGTTGCCGTTGTATCTGACGGTACTCGTGTACTTGGTCTTGGTGATATTGGCGCTGCAGCAGCATTGCCAGTAATGGAAGGTAAATCCTTATTGTTCAAAAAATTCGGTGATGTAGACTGCATTCCATTGGTTGTAGATACAAAAGATGCTGATACATTGATCAATACAGTAAAATTGTTGCAAAAAAACTTTGCTGGTATAAATTTGGAAGATATTTCCTCTCCTAAATGCTATGAAGTTGAAAATCGTTTGAAAGCAGAGTTAGAAATCCCTGTATTCCACGATGACCAACACGGTACTGCTATCGCATGCTTAGCAGGTGTAAAAGGCGCTCTTCGTTTGGTTAAAAAGGATTTAGCTACTGCTAAAATCATTGTAAACGGTGCTGGTGCGGCAGGTGCTAATATTGCTCGCTTATTATACCTTGCAGGTGCTCGTGATATTACATTATTGGTATCCTCTGGCGTATTGCATAAAGACTACAAACGTCTTGACTCTTTACAAGCTGAATTAATCGATTTACTAAAACTTGAAGAAAAACACGGCGATTTGGCTGAAAATGCTAAAGGTGCTGATATTCTTCTTGGTGTATCTGCAGCAGGTGCTTTCACAAAAGAAATTTTGGAAAGCTTAGCTGACGATGCAATTGTATTTGCAATGGCTAACCCTAATCCAGAAGCAACATATGCTGATATGAAAGCTGCTGGTATCCGTGTTGCTGGTACAGGTCGTTCCGATGCTCCTAACCAAATCAACAACGTAGCAGTATTCCCAGGTGTATTCCGCGGTGCTATCGACGTTCGTGCGTCTCAAATCACTGACGAAATGAAATTAGCTGCTGCTGACGCTTTGGCTCACTTGATTCCTGATAGTGAATTGAACGAAGAAAACGTAATGCCATCCGTATTCGATCCTCGCGTAGCTCCAGCTGTTGCTAAAGCAGTTGCTGAAGTTGCTGTAAAACAAGGTATTGCTAAAAACCCTCAAGCAATAGAAGATGGTAGCTACGAAGGTTAATTTATTTGCTTTACTAGCATTTTATAATCTTATATAACCATAGAACAATACAACATGCACCTCGAAAGGGGTGCATGTTTTTATATGATCGATTAAGTATATGATTGGCTTTATACTATTAGGGTGAATAATCTATAGATTAAAATGATATAGAGGCGTAGGCATATAGGATAATAGAAGTAAGGATAGATATATATTAAAGAATGTATTAATGTATCAGTAAAAAAATTAATGAAGTTGTAAAAAAGTACTTGTCACTAGTTTCTATCAATGATATAATAATTTTCGTTGCAGAGCGATACTCAAGAGAGTAAGAACTCAGCAAGAGTAGTGGTTGACATCAACTACCGGGTTTGCTATAATAGCAAAGTAATTAATGACGGGGCATAGCGCAGTTTGGTAGCGCACCTGGCTTGGGACCAGGGGGTCGCAGGTTCGAATCCTGCTGCTCCGACCATTTTTTATTTGCGGGTGTAGCTCAATGGTAGAGCCCCAGCCTTCCAAGCTGGTCGCGAGGGTTCGATTCCCTTCACCCGCTCCATTTTTTTTTGCCTTTTTTAGGGTATACTAAGATAGGGTGTAGTTGACGATACATAGTACATAATTTATACTATAATAGATAATTATATAGGTAATCCACATGGTTCAGTAGCTCAGTTGGATAGAGCAACGGCCTTCTAAGCCGTGGGTCGGGGGTTCGAATCCCTCCTGGATCACCAAAGAAATAAACGGATAGCTCGTAATGAGCTATCCGTTTTTGTTTGCGTTTTTAGCATAGTTACATATAAAAAAAATGTAAAAAGATAAATCTGCATTAAAAATGAATAAAATTTCATAAACTAATATATGAATGAGTAAAATAATGTACTTATAAGATGGCAAAAGTCTAAAATAGAATTAAAATAATACTGTAAATACTGGATTCTTATATGATGATAAAGCATGAATAGAAAATGAAATTATCTTGATTGTTATATTGAAAATTTTATATAATTATAAATATTATAGTTAATTATAAGCTTTCATATGTAAGTATGAGGTTTTATAAATGGATATTTAGGTTATAGTTCTTGTAATAGGAGTGTTTCATGAATAAGATTTTCAAGGTGATTTGGAGTAAAAGCAAAGAGTGTTATGTAGTTGTGTCTGAGATAGCAAATAACTATAGTGCTAAAAAGGCTGTATTGACTAGTGTTTTTGCTGTGTTGGCGGTAACTGGTGGTGCAGCTCATGTTATGGGGGCGACTTTACCGTCGGAGCTAACAGACAAAGGCTCTATTAAAATCGGTCAGTATGCAACTACAAGTAATATGTCTAGTATAGTTATAGGGACAAGCAGTCAATTTAGAACTTCTTCAGTTGATGGGTATAGGGCAATTGGTATTGGCTCTGGGATTATTGCTAGTGGTAATAATAGTGTTTCTATCGGTGGACATTCTCGAGCAACAGAAGATCAGGCAATTGCTATCGGTGGAGCTTCTGATGATAGTGGTGCTAAAGCGACGGGTTCTCAATCTATTGCTATCGGTGGTAATACTGTAGCTAGTGGGGATTCTTCTATTGTAGTCGGAGGTGATGACGTAGAGGTCGCATTCGCTAGAACTGTAACTTATACAGATATTAACACTGGACAAGCAAAAACGGGTACATTGAGACAGGCATCTATAGATTTGGCGAATATCCAACTACCTCAATACATAACTGCTACAGCTAGTCATGCAGGGACTGCCATTGGTATGAAAACTAAAGCCGGTGACTTGGGTCTTTCTCTCGGCATGGGGGCGGATTCTGCTACTCGCCTAGATGGTAAGGCTGGTAATGTAGTTAATGCTATCGCTATCGGTGCCGGTGCCAAAGCTAATCGGGATAACTCCATTGCAATCGGTGGTGGTGCTAATACTGATGCAGCGGGTGTGGCACAAACAAGCTATACTATGAGTAATGGAGATACGGTTAACTGGGCCGGTGGTGAAAATGTGTTGCCTGGTGACGTTGTATCCTTCGGTGCTCCTGGTTATGAACGTCAGCTCAAAAATGTAGCACCTGGTATTGTTAGTGCAACTTCTACCGATGCGGTGAATGGCTCTCAATTATATGCAATAGCTGAGAAGACTTTATCTAAATATATTTCTATTAATTCTGATTTGGCTGGGAATAAATCTAATAAAGGTGCAGCGGCAACTGATTCTATGGCTATAGGTCCTGATGCTTCTACAACAACTGCTGCTATTAAAGGGACTGCTTTAGGTAGTGGTGCAACTGTTACTGTAGCGAATGGTGTAGCTATAGGTTCACAGTCTAAAGCAAGCACAGCTAGCGGTGTAGCAGGCTATGATGTAAATGACTCTAGAACCGATAAATATGGCTCTTTATCCGGTAAAGCATTGACATCTACTTTAGGTGCCTTTGCTGTAGGTAATGAGACGAATACACGGCAAATCACAGGGGTAGCTGCTGGTACAGCTGATACAGATGCTGTAAATGTGGCACAGTTAAAGAGTGTGAATTTGAAAGTAGCTGGAGATACCGGCACAGGTGATGTTAATCTTGCTAATAGTACTTTAAATATTAAAGGTGCTGGTCTTGCTAAAACTACTGCATCTGGTAAAGATGTAACCGTAACTGTGTCTGAAAAAGCAGTTAAACAAGAAGCTGTTAAAGCGGTTACAATGGCAGCAGCGGATCCTAATGGTGCGATTACTGTGACACCTCAGCTTAGCGCAGATAAAGATACGGCAACTTACAAAATTGGTATCGATCCAACTAAGGTAGCAGAAACTACTAACTTGACCTATAAGGATAATGATGGTGCAGATAAGACCGTTACATTAAAGAAAGGCTTGAACTTTAAGAACGGTACTATGACGACTGCTACTACTGCTGCAGATGGGGTCGTAACTGTTGATATCAATGATGATACAAAGGCTAAAATTAATAACGCTGCAACGAATAAGCTAGATAATCTTACATCAGATGGTGAACAAAAGGTTAAGAGCTTATCTGCATGGAAGGTAAAGGCTAATAACAGTAATGCTGAAACAGTAACAGGTGGAGATACCGTTACATTTAATGATGGATCCAATATTGCTATTACTCAAAATGGCAAGACATTTACTGTAGCGACTAAAAATGATGTAAACTTTAATACTGTAACAGCTACGACAAAGGTGACAACACTTGCGGTAGAAGGGCTTACTAATACGTCCTGGACACCTGGTACTACAACTCCTGTTAGTGGCCGTGCGGCAACAGAAGATCAATTGAAAGCCGTTGATACACAAGTAGCAACAAATAAAGATGATATTGCTACGAATAAGGCTAATATCGATAAGAATAAGGACAATATTGCAAAGAATGCGGACAATATCACGAAAAATGCTGCAGAAATTGCTACAAATAAAGGTAATATTGCAACCAACACGGCAGCTTTGGCTCGTAAAATCTCTTTAGGTGGTAATACTGGTAGCACAACAGAAAAATCCTTAAGTACAGGAGATGTGAAGTTTAATGTGAAAGGTGCAGGCCTTGTAACGACTTCTGCAGCCGGTGATGATGTAACAGTAACCGTGACAGAAAAAGCAGTTAAACAAGAAGCTGTTAAAGCGGTTACAATGGCAATAGCGGATCCTAATGGTCCAATTACTGTGACACCTGAGCTTAGTGCGGACAAAGATACAGCAACTTACAAAGTTGGTATCGATCCAACTAAAGTAGCAGAGACTACTAACTTGACCTATAAGGATAATGATGGGGCAGATAAGACCGTTACATTAAAGAAGGGCTTGAACTTTAAGAACGGTACTATGACGACTGCTACTACTGCTGCAGATGGAGTCGTAACTGTTGATATCAATGATGATACAAAGGCTAAAATCAATAACGCCGCAACGAACAAGCTAGATAACCTTACACCAGATGGTGAACAAAAGGTTAAGAGCTTGTCCGCATGGAAGGTAAAGGCTAATAACAGCAATGCTGAAACAGTAACAGGTGGAGATACCGTTACATTTAATGATGGTTCCAATATCGCTATTACGCAAAATGGTAAGACATTTACTGTGGCGACTAAAAATGATGTAAACTTTAATACTGTAACAGCTACGACAAAGGTGACAACACCTGCGGTAGAAGGGCTTACTAATACGTCCTGGACACCTGGTACTACAACCCCTGTTAGTGGCCGTGCGGCAACAGAAGATCAATTGAAAGCCGTTGATACACAAGTAGCAACAAATAAAGATGATATTGCTACGAATAAGGCTAATATCGATAAGAATAAGGACAATATTGCGAAGAATGCGGACAATATCACGAAAAATGCTACAGAAATTGCCACAAATAAAGGTAATATTGCAACCAATACGCAGAACATTGCAACTAATACGGCAGCCTTGGCTCGTAAGATTTCCTTAGGTGGCGATACAGGTAATACAACAGAAAAATCCTTAAGTACAGGTGATGTGAAGTTTAACGTAAAAGGTTCCGGCCTTGTGACAACTTCCGCAGCCGGCGATGATGTAACGGTAACCGTGACAGAAAAAGCGGTTAAACAAGAAGCTGTTAAAGCGGTTACAATGGCAGTAGCGGATCCTAATGGCCCGCTTACTGTGACACCTGAGCTTAGTGCGGACAAAGATACAGCAACTTATAAAATTGGTATTGATCCAACTAAGGTAGCAGAATCTACTATCCTGACTTATAAGGATAATGATGGGGCAGATAAGACCGTTACATTAAAGAAAGGTCTGAATTTTAAAAATGGTGCCATGACGACTGCTACAACTGCTGCAGATGGGGTAGTAACTGTTGATATCAATGATGATACAAAGGCTAAAATCAATAACGCCGCAACGAATAAGCTAGATAATCTTACATCGGAAGGCGAACAAAAGGTTAAGACTTTGGCAACATGGAATGTCGCTACTGCTGCTGATGGCGGAACTCATTCCGGTGATTCAACTAGTACGGTAACAGGTTCTGATACAGTGGCTTTTAAAGCAGGTAATAACCTAAATGTAAATCAAACTGGCAGAGATATTACATTCTCCTTAAATAAAGAGATTTCTGATATGACTAGTCTAGGTCTTACAAATCCGGATGGTGCAAAGGCAACTATTAAGACTGGAAAAGGTGATGCTCATGTAGGTGAAACAGACCAAGCGGATCGCATTGTTTATACTAATGCAGCTGGTACTGAAGAACAGGTAGCAACATTAAAAGACGGTTTGCAATTCGGTGGCGATAATAATCCTGAAGTTATTAATAAGACATTGAATCAGAAGCTGGAAGTTGTTGGCGGTGCTGACGTAGCGAAATTATCCGATAACAATATCGGTGTTAATGCGAAAAACGGTAAGTTGCATGTACAATTGTCTAAAGAATTGAATGACTTGACTAGCGCTCAATTCAAAAATGGTAATGCCGTGTCCACAATTAATGGTGCAGGCACAACTGTGACAGACGGTACGAACACAACACAGTATGGTCCTAAAGGCATGACCATTAATCCTGGTGCAAATGAAATATCTCTTACCGATGAAGGCTTAAACAATGGTGGTAAAGTCATCTCCAATGTAGCGAGCGGCGGTAATGTTGATACTAATGCGGCGAACATCGGCGATGTGAAGAAAGCGGCAGCGGCATCTAAAACAACAGTATCTGTTAATAAGAAAGATACAGAAACTCCGAATTTGATACTAGAAGAAACTGTAGATCCTGCTGATGGTCATACGAATTACGATATCAAGTTGGCAAATAAAGTTAACTTAGGAAATGATAATATTGTGCTTGATGGTGCAGATGGTACTGTTAAGACTAAAGGCAATATTACATCCGAAGGCACTGTAGAAGGGAAAGACCTCAAAGCGGGCGATGTAACTGTTAATAAGGACAATAAAGGTACTGTGAACGGTTTATCCAATAAGACATGGACTCGTGGACAGGCTCCTGTGAGTGGTCAAGCAGCGACAGAAGACCAAATCCAAGCGGTAGATACTCGTGTTATCGCGGTAGAAGATAAGGTAGCGGACTTCGGCTGGTTGGCGAAGAGCAGTGCAGTAGGTACAGGTCAAGCAACAGGTAATAACACAGCCACTAAAGTGGGGGACAAAACGGAAGTAGAATTCCGTGCCGGTGATAACCTCACTATTGACCAAACAGGTACTACTTTCACGTATTCCTTGAATAAAAATATGACAGGTCTTGAAAGTGTATCCGTAGGTGATGTAGCAAATGATAAACCGGGCGTTGTATTGAACGGTGCTGACGGCACTATGGGCGTACGCGGTAAAGATGGTGCAAATGCATCTATTACAGCGGCTAAAGGTGCTGACGGCTTGACAGGTACTGGTGCTGGTAAAGATCGTATCGTTTATGAAACGAAAGACGCTAACGGTAATCCTGTTAAAGAAACCGTAGCAACAATGAACGATGGTTTACATTTCGCTGGCGATAATGGAAATACAGTTATCGATAAGACATTAAATGAAAAACTCGAAATTGTTGGCGGTGCTGATGCAACGAAATTGTCCGATAACAACATCGGTGTTAATGCGAAAGACGGTAAGTTGCACGTACAATTGTCTAAAGAATTAAATGACTTGACTAGCGCTCAATTCAAAAACGGTAATGCAGTATCCACAATTAGTGGTGCAGGCACGACTGTGACAGATGGTACGAACACAACTCAATACGGTCCTAAAGGCATGACCATTAATCCAGGTGCAAATGAAATATCTCTTACCGATAAAGGCTTAAACAATGGTGGTAAAGTTATCTCCAATGTAGCGAGCGGTGGTGATGTTGATACTAATGCGGCGAATATCGGTGATGTGAAGAAAGCGGCAGCGGCATCTAAAACAACAGTATCTGTTAATAAGAAAGATACAGAAACTCCGAATTTGGTACTAGAAGAAACTGTTGATCCTGCTGACGGTCATACGAATTACGATATCAAGTTGGCGGACAAAGTTAACTTGGGTAATGGTAATATTGTTCTTGACGGAACCGATGGTAGCATCAAGACTAAAGGCAATATTACATCCGAAGGTACTGTAGAAGGCAAAGATCTCAAAGCGGGTGATGTAACTGTTAACAAGGACAATAAAGGTACTGTGAACGGTTTATCCAATAAGACCTGGACTCGTGGACAGGCTCCTGTGAGTGGTCAAGCAGCGACAGAAGACCAAATCCAAGCGGTAGATACTCGTGTGATGGCCGTAGAAGATAAGGTAGCGGACTTCGGCTGGTTGGCGAAGAGCAGTGCTATAGGCACAGGCCAAGCGACAGGCAATAATACAGCAACTAAAGTTGGCGATAAAACGGAAGTAGAATTCCGTGCCGGTGACAACCTCACTATTGACCAAACAGGTACTACTTTCACGTATTCCTTGAATAAAAATATGACAGGCCTTGAAAGTGTATCCGTAGGCGATGTAGCAAATGATAAACCGGGCGTTGTATTGAACGGTGCTGACGGCACTATGGGCGTACGCGGTAAAGATGGTGCGAATGCATCTATTACAGCGGCTAAAGGTGCTGACGGCTTGACAGGTACTGGTGCTGGTAAAGATCGTATCGTTTATGAAACGAAAGATGCTAACGGCAATCCTGTAAAAGAAACCGTAGCGACTATGAACGACGGCTTGCATTTCGCTGGTGATAACGGAAATACAGTCATCGACAAGACATTGAATGAAAAACTTGAAATCGTTGGTGGTGCTGACGCAGCAAAATTGACTGATAACAATATCGGCGTTAATGCAAAAGACGGCAAGTTGCAAGTACAATTAGCTAAAGATTTAAATGGTTTGTCCAGTGTGGAAGTGAAGGACGATAATGGTGCATCTACTGTTATGAAAGGTGACACTATTAAGAGCAAAGATGCAGCAGGAAATACTTCTGTTGTAAATGGCTCTGGCGTGACTATCACACCTGCTAATCCGCAAAATCCAAATGCTGGTACAGTGTCTTTGACTACTGAAGGCTTGAATAATGGCAACAATCAAATCAAGGGCGTTGCAGCTGGTACAGCAGATACAGATGCAGTTAACCTTGGTCAATTGAAAAAATCTAATGCTCAGCTTGCTAATGCAATTGCTAATGTTGAAACCGAAACACAACGAGTAGGCGCTCATGCGGCGGCTATGTCAGCGTTGAAACCAATTCAATATGATCCATTAGAGCCAACTCAAGTGATGGCCGGATATGGTAACTATCGTGGTAAGAGTGCAGCAGCATTAGGTCTTGCTCATTATACTAATGAAGATACAATGTTCAACGTGGGTGTTTCCGTAGGTGGACGTCATAATATGATCAATGCCGGCTATACTCACAAGTTTGGTAACAGCGATGCTAAAAAAGCTGTATCAGAACGCTACAAAGGCGGTCCAATCAGCTCCATTTATGTGATGCAGGATGAAATGACCTCTTTGAAACAAGAGAATAGTAGACAGAAGGAAGTATTGGATAAACAACAAGCTGAAATCGAATCATTGAAAGCTATGGTTAATAGTTTACTAGCAACTAAAGGTTAATAACTAAATATAGTAATTAAAATGATGATTTCGCTATAGCATTCTTGTAGTGTTATCCGATGTCGTAAAGGGAAAAGGTTCCGTAGGAAGTTGATGGTCGATAAGCCTCAACTGAAATACGGAACCTTTTTGGTTTTAACTGTAGTGTCCCTTTATAAGACTACTAATATTTATGTATGATATAATGTTAAAAATGAAGGAATAATGAACTTCGAACAGCTGTTATAAGGGGATTTATATTGTGGAAAATATAGAAAAGATATTTAATAATATCAGATTACAGAAATATAAACCGGGAGGAACATCCTTTGCTGATCCTATACGAAATATATTTGTCCAATGCACACCAGAAGAGGTGGTACGGCAAAAAACAATTCATTTTTTACAGAGTGACTTAGGAGTGCCACTTGAGAGGATTAGCGTTGAAGAGTCTATGGCTCATGTGAAAAGAGGAAAACGGGGAAGAGCAGATATAGTTGTTTATAGGGATGATAAGAAAAAAGATGCACTTTTAGTAATCGAATGTAAGGCCCCTGAGGTGGATGTATCTTGTTATATAGTACGTGAGCAGGCAGAAGGATATCTTAAAATTCTTAATGCTGATTATTATATGCTGATTAATGGGCATCAGATTATAATGTATAAATATAATTCTGGACTTGCTATAGAAATTGAAGGTATTCCTTCTTATAGAGAACTTTTAAATGATGAAGTAGAGTATGCTCGAGCATTGCCGATAAAATCATATAGTTATCATGATATTTTGTCAAAGGACCTTCAACGTGCATTCCAAAAAGAAAATTATTTAGGTGATTCTACATACCATGATATAAAATTATTTGCACTTAATTTCTTAAATTTAATTTTACTAAAAACTGCTATTAATCATGATGATTTAATTGGGATAGGTGTGTCAGAGGATTTTGGTGTAAAAAGAACTAGGTTTGGAAATAGTGCTGGTTATAACTATCAAGAGTTGACCCGTTTGTTTATCGCTAAAGATAATAAGAATAAAGACTTAATTTGGGGTCTTAGTATGATTGGTTATTATAATACACAGTTAAATGTATCAATAACGAACAAGAAAAATAAACATCATACTTTACAATTAGATCTGGATAAATTTTGTGAGTATAATCCAGTTACCAATATGATAACTGTTACACATAATGGAGCCCTATCGTTTGGTAGAGGTGGATCTATGAAACACCAAGTTGTTATAGATTATGTAAAGGATAAAGCACCAGATTTAATTAGAGAGAATAAAGTATATCTTGGTAGTATAGATAATTCTAGGTTGTTGGAATGGGAGCATTTTGATGTTCAAAACTTTATAAATAATTTACTTCGATATGGAATACTTCGTGATGAAGTGCGTGCAAAATATAAAAGGAAGTAATATCTATAAATTTATAGTTGTTGAGAACAAGTAAATGATTTGAGGAGATAATCTATTATGAAGTATATAGAAGAGATTTTTGATAAGATAGAACTTGAAAAATTTCAACGGGATGGAGACTGTATATATGATCCAATACGTTGTTTTTTGTTAGCTGCGACACCGGAGGAGTGTGTTCGCCAAAAAACAATTGTATTCTTGCAACAAGAATTAGGAATACCTATTAATCGGATTTTTGTAGAAGAATCAATGGCACATACTAAAAAGGGATTACGTGGAAGAGCAGATATTGTTGTCTACCGTGATGATGAGTGTACAGATGTATTGATGATTATAGAATGTAAGGCGCCTCATATTAACGTGCTAGGTGATGAAGTATTTAATCAGGCTTCAGGATATAGAGAAATACTTAGTGCTGATTATATTATGCTGGTTAATGGTGTGGAGGCAATTATATATTATTATAATGATGGGGCATATCATGAAGTTAAGGATATTCCTTTATTAGAGGAGCTTTTAATAAAAGAAATTTCTTTTGTCGAGCCAGAACCCTTTGAGGCATATAAATATGAAGAACTTATGTCTGATGAGTTTCAAGAGGCATTTGCAGAGCATGGGGATATTAGTGAATATACGCCTAAATATATCAGAGGGGTTGCTTTAAACCTAATTAATTTAATTTTGCATAAGGAAATTAAAAAGAATGATGTATTAAAAAATATAGGTGTAACAGAGGATTGCTATGTAAGTATGCCACACTTTGGTAATAGTGGCGGTGGCAATTATCAGGTTTGGTCTCGCTTATTTATTGCAAAAGACCATATGAATAAAGATGAAGTGCTTGGTATTAGTATTTGTGGAACTATACATACTGAAAATGATCCACACTGGGGGAATAGAAGTGGCTCTACTCAACTTAATATATCTATAGCTAATAAAGAATCGCGGCATCATTCCCTTCAATTAAATTTAGATCGGTATTGTCGATATAATCCGATTACTAATATAGTAGATATAGTACATAACGGTTCTTTAACAAGAGGTAAAGGGGGCGCAGCTAAAAGAGCAGATGTTATTGCATATATTAAGGAGCGGGCGCCTGAGCTTGTTCATGGTGATGAAATATTTCTTGGATGTTTAAATAATTCTCGTTTATTAGAGTGGAGCGATCCTAATGTACAATCATTTATAAGGAATTTACTACGTTATGCAGTACTTCGTGATGGATTTAGAGCAGAATATAAAAAATCAAAGTAATATTGTTAATAAAAGACCATTCGACGAATGGTCTTTTTTGCATTTATAATAAATCACTCAAAAGTTTAATTTTAATTGCGCCCTATAAATCCAGTATTTATCTACATTCTTTCCTCATAAATCGAATTGGTCAAAATAAAAGTCAAAAAATACACTTTGACATATTGACTTTTTGACTTTTAAGGGTTATTATAATGTCGTAGGGTAAATAAACCCAGTAAAAATAGTATTAGTCAAATAGTTAAACTCTATGATGTATGAGGGGGTAAAATATATGAACAACAACTTTAACAACTTTGGTAATGAATTTTCTAGCATGAATGATTTGTTTAATCAATTGATGGGTAATATGGGTGGTTATTCCACAGAACGACGTAGTTATAAGATTAATGGTCGCGAAGTAACTCCAGAAGAATTTGCGTTTTATCGTCAAACTGGTCGATTACCATCTAATGAAGAAATGCAAGCTGCTCAAGCTGCGCAACAAGGTAAAATTAAACAAGATGGTATCCTTGCTCGTTTGGGGACAAACTTAACTCAACAAGCTCGTGATGGTAAACTTGATCCTGTAATTGGTCGTAATAAAGAAATCCAAGAAACAGCAGAAATCTTAGCACGTCGTACTAAAAATAATCCTGTACTTGTAGGTGATGCTGGTGTTGGTAAAACTGCAGTAGTAGAAGGCTTGGCACAAGCTATTGTAAATGGTGATGTTCCAGCAGCTATTAAAAATAAAGAAATCATTTCCATTGATATTTCCGGATTGGAAGCTGGTACTCAATACCGTGGTTCTTTCGAAGAAAATATTCAAAACCTTATTAAAGAGGTAAAAGCCGCTGGCAATATTATTTTGTTCTTCGATGAAATTCACCAAATTTTGGGTGCTGGTTCCACAGGTGATGGTCAAGGGTCCAAAGGCTTGGCAGATATCTTAAAACCTGCTTTGTCTCGTGGTGAAATGACTGTTATTGGTGCTACAACACAAGATGAATACCGTAATACAATCATGAAAAACGCGGCTCTCGCTCGTCGTTTTAATGAAGTCAAGGTAAATGCGCCATCTGCAGAGGATACTTTCAAAATCTTACAAGGCATTCGTCCATTGTACGAAGCGCATCATAATATTGAATTGCCAGATGCGGTGTTGAAAGCAGCTGTAGATTATTCCGTACAATATATTCCACAACGTAGCTTGCCTGATAAAGCTATCGACTTAATCGATGTAACAGCAGCTCACTTGGCATCTCAACATCCTGTAACAGATATTAAAACATTGGAAGCCGATATTGCAGATGCTAAAGCAAAACAAGAGGAATATGCTCAAAAAGAAGACTATGAATCTGCGATTAATGAAAAAATGCGTATTCAAAAGTTACAAGCAGAGCTTGATAACCATACAGAAAATCAAAAGGTAGTGGCTAAGGTTAACGATGTAGCAGAAGCCGTTGAAAGAATGATAGGTATCCCTGTATCTCAAATGGGAGCATCCGATATCGAACGCTTGAAAGACATGAAATCTCGTTTAGAAGCTCATGTAATTGGTCAAGATAAAGCAGTAGAAGCTGTATCTAAAGCAATTCGTCGTAACCGTGCAGGCTTTGACGAAGGTAACCGTCCAATCGGTAGCTTCTTATTCGTAGGTCCTACTGGCGTAGGTAAAACAGAATTAGCTAAACAATTAGCTTTAGATATGTTTGGTAACAAAGATGCAATCATTCGCTTGGATATGTCCGAATATAGTGATCGCACAGCCGTATCTAAATTAATCGGCGCTACAGCTGGTTATGTTGGTTATGAAGATAACTCTAATACATTGACTGAACGCGTACGTCGTAATCCTTATTCCATCGTATTATTCGATGAAATCGAAAAAGCAGACCCTCAAGTTATTACATTACTTTTACAAGTATTGGACGATGGTCGCTTAACAGATGGTCAAGGTAACACAGTAAACTTTAAAAATACTGTTATCATCGCTACATCCAATGCAGGTTTCGGTTATGGTAATGACAGTGATGATGAAAATAAAGTAGATGTAATGGAACGCATCGCGCCATTCTTCCGTCCAGAGTTCTTGAACCGTTTCAACGCAGTTATCGAGTTCAATCAATTAAGCAAAGAAGATTTGAAAAAAATCGTAGATTTAATGCTCGATCAAGTTAATAAGACTTTGGCTAAGAAAGACATTACTCTTGATGTAACTGATGCAGCTAAAGAATTGTTGATGGAACAAGGGTATGATAAAACTATGGGCGCTCGTCCGTTACGCCGTGTTGTGGAATCTGAAATCCGAGATAATGTAACAGATTTCTACTTGGATAATATCGATGTAAAACACTTGCTTGCTGATGTTAAGGATGGACACATTGCAATCTCTGAAAAAGCAGATTCCGATGATAGTAAAGACCAAGATAAGGCTGAGAAATAAACAATAGACGTATAAGTGTCGGAATAATCATTTGACAAATCTGAATAAAGTAGTAATATTAATAGCATAATTATATAGTGAGTATGCAAGGGAGCCTATTATATAGGCTGAGAAAGGGCTGCGAGCACCTGACCTTTATACCTGATCGGGATCATGCCCGCGTAGGAAGCACGCTAATACTTAATACGGGTATCGATCATTTTGTTCGATACCCGTTTTTGCATACCTAACTATATATGTCTTTTATATAGGAGGATGTAAAAATGTTTATGACACAATTGGAATCGGCTGTGGCTGGTGTAGTTACGAAGGAAATGAAAGTTGTCGCGGAAAAAGAATGTATGGATGAAGACGTATTACGTTCACTAGTGGCAGCAGGAAAGGTTGTTATTCCTTGTAACAAGCAACATACTAGCATTTCGCCAGAGGGGATTGGTAAGCGTCTTAGAACGAAAGTTAATGTTAATTTAGGTACATCGAAAGACGTTACTGATTATGATAGTGAAATTGAAAAGGTTAATCGAGCCATTCGACTTGGAGCAGAGTCGATCATGGACCTTTCAACTCATGGTGATACTCGTATTTTTAGACGTAAATTAATCGAGACATCGCCAGTAATGATTGGTACGGTGCCTATCTATGATAGTGTTATTCATCATCAAAAAGATTTGGGTGAATTAACGGCTCAAGACTTCTTGGACACTATCCGATTACACGCTCAAGATGGTGTAGATTTTATTACTATCCACAGTGGTATTACGAGAAAAACAATAGATCAAATCAAGAATCATAAACGGTTGCTTAATATTGTTAGTCGCGGAGGCAGTTTGGTATTTGCGTGGATGAGCATGACAGGTCATGAAAATCCATTCTACGAATACTTTGATGAAATCTTAAAGATTTGCAAAGAATATGATGTTACGTTGTCTTTAGGTGATGCTTGTCGTCCAGGTTGCTTGGCGGATGCAACTGATGTGTGCCAAATTGAAGAGCTTGTAAGGCTTGGTGAATTGGCAAAACGAGCGAAACAATATGGTGTACAAGCTATGATTGAAGGACCTGGGCATGTACCTTTACATCAAATACAAATGAATATGGAAGTTCAAGAATCTTTATGTGATGGAGCGCCATTCTATGTATTGGGACCGCTCGTCACAGATATTGCTCCAGGCTATGACCATATTACGGCTGCTATTGGTGGCGCTGTAGCGGGTATGCATGGTGCGTCCTTCTTATGCTACGTTACACCAGCGGAACATTTAGCCTTACCAAATGCAGATGATGTAAAAGACGGAATTATGGCTTTCAAAATAGCGGCGCATGCTGCAGATATTGCTCGTGGTATTCCTAATGCAAGAGATATAGATGACACTATGGCTAAGGCACGTCAAGTTCTCGATTGGGAGTCACAATATGCTTGTGCCCTTGATTCGGAACGGGCTCGTTCTATTCGTGAAAGTAGAGCACCGGAGGAAGATCATGGTGAAACCTGTTCGATGTGTGGCAAGTTTTGTGCTGTACGCAGTATGAATAAAGCTTTACAAGAAGAATATATTGATATTTTATAAGCTTTTTCATATGGGAGGTCACTATGGATTTAATTGTTAATGGAGAGCCAAAGCAGGTTTCAAACGAGCAACTTCATTTGGTTCTTAATGAATTAGGGTATGCCGGTAAACACTTTGTAGTTGAGCTTAATGGCGAGATTCTTAGTAAGGAAACGTATACAACCACTAAATTAACGGCTGCTGATAGATTAGAAATCGTTAGCTTTGTAGGAGGTGGTTGATATGTTGGATTCATTTACTGTAGGTAATACAACATTTTCTAGTCGCTTGTTAGTGGGGACAGGGAAATATGCATCCTATAATTTGATGCATGATGCATTAGTAGCATCACAATCAGATATTGTGACAGTTGCTCTTAGGCGAGTAGGTACAACACAAAGCGAGGAGGATATAATAAACTATATCCCCGATAGAATGCATTTATTACCGAATACATCGGGTGCTAGAAATGCAGACGAGGCTATACGCATTGCACGTATGGCAAAAGCATTAGGCTGTGGTAATTTGATTAAGATTGAAGTCATTCAAGACCAGATGTATTTGATGCCCGATAATTTAGAGACTATTAAAGCCACCGAGGTGTTGGCAAAGGAAGGGTTTATAGTCTTTCCTTATATGAGTCCTAATTTGATGGATGCAAAGCGACTAGTAGATGCTGGTGCTAATTGTGTTATGCCTCTCGCTTCGCCTATTGGTAGTAATCGTGGACTTGAAGCAAAAGGATTGATAGAGATTTTAATCAACTCTATTGATGTGCCTATTATTGTTGATGCAGGGATAGGACGTCCTTCTGATGCAACAATAGCTATGGAAATGGGGGCTAGTGCTGTTCTTGTTAATACGGCTATTGCTACGAGTTCGGACCCAGTAGGCATGGCACAGGCTTTTTATCATGCTGTAGAGGCTGGTCGCAAGGCATATCTTGCAAAATGTGCACCTAAGAAGTCTGTAGGTAATGCATCTTCACCGTTAACTGGTTTCTTGCGAAAGTAGGGTGATGATATGTCATTTTTAGATGTACTTTCAAGAGTTTCCGACGAAGATATAGCTGACATATTAGGCGCAGTAACTGATGATGAAATACTTTCAACACTCTCTAAACCTAAGTTAGCTATTGATGATGCACTTATTCTATTATCACCTCAAGCCCTGCTGTATTTAGAAGATATGGCCCAGATGGCTCATGAACGGACGGTACAGCAATTTGGTTATACCATACAGCTGTTCACGCCTATGTACATTTCAAACTATTGCGACAATGGTTGTGTGTATTGTGGATATAGTCATCATGGTGGAATTGCCCGTGAAAAGCTAAGTTTAGCTGATATCGAGCTTGAGTCGAAAGCAATCGCTGAAACGGGATTAGAGCAAGTTTTAGTGTTAACCGGTGAATCTAAATCTTGTAGTCCACCGTCGTATATACAGGCTGCCGTAGAAAAATTGGTTTCTATTTTTAGTAGCGTTAGTGTAGAGGTGTATTCGCTTACGCTGGCGGAATATAGAGGATTAGTTGCAGTTGGAGCGGATGGAATGACGATGTTCCAAGAGACATATAATCCTACGTTGTATGCGCAATTACATCCATTTGGACCTAAGAGTGATTTTGCAAAGCGGATTGATACGCCTGAGTTGGCTTGCCAGGCTGGATTTAGAGTGGTCAATATTGGTGCTTTAATGGGCCTTGATGAATGGCGTCGAGAGGCATACAAGACGATGTTACATCTTAATTACCTTATGCAACATTATCCAGATGTAGAATTATCTGTTTCCGTTCCAAGAATTCGACCTTGTGCAGTAGGTTATTCACCAAAACATCCTGTAGATGATACGGCATTGGTTCAATATATTTTGGCTTTGCGTCTTTTGTTTCCCCGTGTGGGAATTACGCTTTCCTCTCGTGAAAGCAAGTATATGCGTGACAATCTGGTGAGACTGGGGATTACAAAAGTTTCAGCTGGCGTAACAACCTCTGTAGGGGGACATACAAAACAAGATGATTCTAGCCAATTTACAATTAGTGACAATCGCAGCGTAAGTGAAATGGCTGCAATGCTCGAAAATAATGGGTATCAACCCATTTATAAAGATTGGCAGGCACTATGAGGAGATATATGTATGGCTCATATGAATAACGAATTTGAAACGGCTATATCCCACTTCTATAGCCCTGAGGAGTTTCGTAAATTGCAGAATTCAGTAGTAGGCGTTTTAGGTGCTGGCGGATTGGGATCCAATTGTGCTGTTAATCTTGTCCGTAGTGGTATTCGAAATCTAATTATTGCAGATTATGACATTGTAGAGCTAAGTAATTTAAATCGGCAATACTATTTTTCGCGTCATGTGGGGCAGTATAAGGTAGAGGCTTTACAAGATGTGTTAACTGCTATTAATTCAAATGTTATCGTTAAGATTTATAAGGATAAATTGACAACCGAGAATATACCTGAAATCTATAAAAAAGCCGATATTTTGATAGAAGCCTTTGATGCGGTGGAAGCTAAATCTATGTTTTTAGAAACTACAATCTCACTAGATGTACCTAAAATCATGGTATCCGGATTGGCTGGAATAGGTAATTCTGATACGTTACGAACTAAAAAGCTAGGTCAAAATTTATATATTGTTGGTGACGAGCATTCCAGTGTAGAAGATGCGTATCCTTATGCACCTCGTGTAGCTATTGCTGCTGCAAAACAGGCGGATCTAGCGTTATCACTTTTACTAGAGAACACCATGTTTAATGAGGTGAAATAAGTGAATAGAAAAGACAAACTAACAGCGGTAATGAATGCTTGCCCTATATATGGAATTACGGGTGGTACTCGAGATGTAGTTCCGCTTGTAAAAGATATGCTAAGCGCAGGGATACGAATTATACAATATCGTGAAAAGGGAAAAACGCCTATTCTGCGATATCAGGAGGCTATGATTTTGAGACGATTGACCTCTAATTATCATGCTCTATTAATTATTGATGATTATGTTGATCTTGCGCTGGCTGTACATGCTGATGGTGTTCATATTGGGCAAGCTGATTTGCCGCCCAATACGGTAAGACGAATTGTAGGGCCTAATATGTTGATTGGCTGGTCAACCCATAGTATATCTGACCTAAAAGCGGCAAACAGATACATAGGTGTTATTGATTATATTGGGGTAGGGCCTATTTTTTCTACACAAACAAAACCCAATGCTAATCCTGTAGGCATTTCTTATATATATTGGGCAAAGCAGTTTAGTAAGGCTCCCATTGTTGCTATTGGGGGAATTAAAACTACAAATGCTGATACCGTTTGGCAAGCGCATCCCGATTTTATTTGTGCCGTTTCTGAAATAACAGAGTCGGACAATATACAAAATACGGTTTATGAGCTTATGACTGGATATAGTAGAGTGAGATAAAAAATTGAGTTTACATAAAAACCACAAGATTAAAATCTTGTGGTTTTTGTATTTATAAAATAATTTTGTAGATTTGATAAATATCCTTGCTAAGATATAGGTTTATTTAGTATAATCGTATCATTAAATTCAATATTCTATAGAATTTATATAATAGATGAAGATGGAGAGGTAATAGTATATGTCTCATTATGTAGATTTAAATAGTGATTTAGGAGAAAGTTTTGGTAATTATACATTAGGTATGGATAGTGAAGTATTAAATCACGTAACAAGTGCTAATATTGCCTGTGGTTGGCACGCTGGAGATCCTCTTATTATGGATGCGACTGTCCGAATATGTAAGGAAAAGGGTGTAGCCGTAGGGGCACATCCTGGTTATCCAGATTTGATGGGATTTGGTCGTCGTGCGATGGCAGTAAATCCTGCGGAGGCAAAAGCCTATATGATATACCAATTAGGTGCACTACAAGCTTTTTGTGATAGTCATGACCTTACTTTACAGCATATGAAGTTACACGGTGCCTTTTACAATACAGCTTGTGTTACGCCTGTAATAGCTGATGCAATTTTAGATGGTTTACAATCGGTAAATCCTAATATCGCGGCCATGGTATTAAGTGGTAGCTATATTGCTCAAGAGGCACAGCGACGAGGTATTCCTGTTATACAGGAAGTGTTTGCCGATCGTGGCTATACAGAGGAGGGAACATTGGTCCCTCGTACAGAAGTAGGTGCTTTCATCAAAGACCCACAAGAGGCTTTAGACCGAGTACTGATGATGGTTACAAAGGGTAAGGTCGTTACTAATACGGGGAAGACCATTGATATTGTGGCAGATTCCATATGTGTTCATGGAGATAATCCTGAAGCGATAGCTTTCACAAAGTATATTCGGGAAGGGCTATCAAAAGCTGGTATAACGGTGGCGAATTTTCAACACCGATAACACTATTAAGAACATTAAAATAAATGCTTAATTAATACTAACAGAAAATACGAATATAAGTATTAAAAGCAAGTATGAGCTTTAAGCAATAAGTATGACATAGATTAATTATTATTTTGGAGGTTCCTATGAAACCAATTACAGGTAAAGCGAGTTTCTCTGTCCTATTAGGGGCAGCTTTCTTAATGGCCACGTCATCTATTGGGCCTGGCTTTATGTTGCAAACAGCAGCGTTTACAAATGAGTTGAAAGCAGACTTTGCATTTGCTATCGTTATATCTGTTATTTTCTCTATTATTGCACAGCTTAATGTGTGGACAATTATTGGTGTATCCCAAATGCGCGGTCAAGATATTGCGAATAAGGTATTACCAGGCCTTGGGTATATAGTGGCATTTTTAATTTCCCTTGGTGGATTAGCCTTTAATATCGGTAATATTGGTGGTGCTTCTATGGGCCTCAATATTATATTTGGTATCGACACAACAACAGCAGCGGCTATTAGTGGTATTTTGGGCATCTTACTATTTACATCTAAGAAGATGGGTGGTGTTCTAGATAATACGGCTAAAGTACTCGGTACGGTTATGCTCGTCCTCATTGCTTATGTAGCATTTTCAACGAATCCCCCGGTAGGGACAGCAGTGACTCATGCGATAGTACCTACGAATTATCCGTGGCTTGCTACGATAACTCTTATTGGAGGGACCGTAGGTGGCTATATAACATTCTCTGGTGGTCATCGCCTTATTGATGCTGGTATTACAGGTCAAGAACATTTAAAGGATGTACGTCGTGCAGCAATTATGGGCATGTCTGTTGATGCGCTAGTTCGTATATTATTATTCTTAGCTGTTCTTGGTGTGGTATCTATGGGATTTGTACTAGATACTAAGGATCCAGCTGGTTCTGCTTTTCTTTTAGGAGCTGGTGAAATCGGGCATAAATTATTCGGTATAGTGTTCTTCTGTGCCGCATTGACCTCTGTAGTAGGGGCTGCCTACACATCAGTATCCTTCTTAAAAACATTGTTTAAGGTGGTAGAACGAAATGAAAAATTGACTATTATGGCATTTATCTTTATTTCCACATGTATCCTGATTTTTATTGGTAAACCAGCATCTCTATTGATTTTAGCCGGTTCTGTAAATGGTTTGATCTTGCCTGTTACGTTGGCAGTTATGCTTGTCGCAACTCATAAGTCTGAAATCGTAGGAACATATAAACACAATAAACTTTTATATTATACAGGGTGGATTGTAGTGCTCGTAACATCTTACATTGGTGTTACATCTTTAAAGGGCATTGCTAAGTTACTAGGTTAATTAATTATCTGTGAAAGCACCATTACGTTCGTCTTGAATGTGATGGTCCTTTCTAGTTATAGCAGGAGGTACATATGAAACCTACAATTTCACCTGTAGGGGATTGCGCTATCTCTATTGATTTTGGTCAAGCAATCGATCCAAAGATTAATCGACAAATCCGACAAGTTATAGAGCAGATTAAACTCTTACAGCTAGATGGAATTATTGAACTAGTTCCTACATACTGTGCATTGCTTGTTCAATATGATGCAATGGTATATACGTATTCCGACATTTGTAGAACTATTAATCCTATATTACAAGAATCTGTAACAGACAGCGCAAATGAACGTGTTACGATTGTTGAAATCCCGACCATATACGGTGGCGAGTATGGTCCAGATCTAGGCTTTGTAGCCTCTCACAATCATATAAGTGAAGCTGAGGTTGTATCCATTCATAGTGGTACTGACTATTTGGTTTATATGTTAGGTTTTATTCCTGGTTTTACTTACTTAGGTGGAATGAATCCTCGCATTGCAACTCCGCGGTTGTCTTCGCCAAGAACTTTGATTCCTGCCGGGTCTGTAGGTATTGCAGGAGAACAGACTGGCACATATCCATCAGATTCTCCAGGGGGATGGCAGATTATTGGGCGCACACCTGTGACTATGTATGATATGTCTAAAAAACAAGCTGCATTATTAAGAGCAGGGGACTACGTTCGTTATGTGCCCATCGATGATACTGAATTTTATCGCATAAAATCTTTAGGTTCAGCTTATGTTCCTGTTGTACATGAAGTAGAGGTAGGTGATTTGCGTGGCTTTAAATAGTTTTAAGAAAGCTTCAATCCACGTAGATGGACCAGGGATGTATACAACGATTCAAGATGCAGGACGAGTCGGCTATCAACAATATGGTATGCCTGTAGCGGGGCCTATGGATAGTGAAAGCTATCTATTGGGGCAGGCTTTAGTAGGAAACAAGGAGCCTTTAGGTGCTTTAGAATGCACCGTGCTACCGCCTACACTAACGGTTCAAGGTACATGTATTGTTGCTTTTACAGGGGCTGATATGCATCCCACTATTAATAATATAGTCGTGCCTCGATACATACCTTTTATATGTCATGAAGGAGATATTATTTCTGGTAGCTTTAGCCAATGTGGCGTGCGTATGTATATTGCTTTCTCAGGCGGTATTGATGTTCCTACTATTAATGGTAGCGTATCGACTCATACAAAAGCTAAGATAGGTGGTCTTGAGGGGAGATCGTTACAAGCAGGTGATCAGTTTGGCATTAAAGCATTTACTAGAGACGAAGTGAATGTGTGCGACTTCTATGATGGTCATAACTTATTCAATATCGCCCTATATAACCGCGGCGGCCGTGAGTGTCACGAACCTTTGCGTGTAGTACTAGGGGAGCAAGCAAAGTATTTTACAGAGAAAGGAATCAAGACCTTTGGTAGTAAAATATATACATTGACTGTACAATGTGATCGTATGGGCTTTCGCTTGGATGGCCCTGTTATAGAGCATATAGATGGTGCGGATATTATCTCCGATGGCGCTGTATTTGGTTCTATCCAAGTTCCTTCTGATGGAAACCCTATAGTACTCATGGCAGATCGGCAAACAACAGGTGGCTATACAAAGATTGGTACTGTGATTACGGCAGATTTACCTAGGTTAAGCCAATTACCAGTGGGGGATGGAATTCATTTTGATATCATATCTGTCGAAGAAGCACAAGCGATATATCGTACATATATGAAACGCTTACATAAGCGCATACAATTAGCACACGAACAAAGTGTATATGCCTTTAATGTAACTTAATTGGTTTTCCCTATTTAATTATATAAACTAGCAATAAAGCTATCTTGTAGATTGTTATTTCTATGAGATAGCTTTTTGTTATGTAATGTAAGATGAATTGATGAGGTGGAGGGAAAATATAATCTTATAAAACAAGTTTAAAATAATGATTATGAATTTATATTCATTTTATCTCTTCTTTATGGTATAAAATAAGCCCGTATTTTATATAAATTTGTGATATGAATCACTATAAAACGCATTAATGCTGCATTTGTGCGCTATATAGAATTATGAATAAAAAATGAAAAAGCTTGATAGTGTATTAAAGGTTTTGATATACTTATAATATTGAAAATTTTGGAATTCTCGTATGACTTACCATATGATAAAACATCGAGGGAGCATTAATATTACTATAGTTTATAGGAGAAAGTATGAATAAGATTTTTAAAGTGGTTTGGAGCAAATCAAAAAACTGCTACGTAGTAGTATCTGAGTTCGCTAAGAATAATAGTGGCAAAAAGAAAACTGTTGTAGCAGCAATCTTGGCTGCATTAGCAATGACTAATGCTAGCATCTCTATGGCGGCAAATACTTTGCCTACAAATATGCATGCAACAGCAGTAGGCTTGGGGGCTGGTGCTTCTGTTACTGGTGATAAAGCTGTAGGTTTCGGTCAAAATGCAGCAGCTGCTGGTGGATATTCTATTGCAATAGGTTCTAATTCTAGTACCAGTGTTAACAGTCCACAAGGAATCGCTATTGGTGGTGGTAATACTGCTAATGAAGGTGCAAGAGTAATTGGGGAGCAAGCAATTGCCATTGGGGGAAATACAATAGCTCAAGGTAACTCTTCTATTGTTATTGGTGGCGATGATGTAGTTAAAGCCGATGGTGTAAATGTTATTTACACTACGAATAATGGTGAGAATAAAACTGGGGATTTGCGTAGTGCAGTTCAAAGCTTAACAGGATTTGATATGAGAAACCCACTATATACATCGGCAACGGCTGGTGAATCCGGTATCACATTAGGCATGAAAGGTCAGTCAGGCAATGTGGGCATTGCCATTGGTACAGGTGCAAATGCGAAGGATCGTTTATCAGGAACTTCTAGTGGGGCTTCTGGTCAAGCCAATAATGATGTAACAAATGCTATTGCTATTGGCACAGGGGCTAGGGCAAATCGTGATAATGCTATTGCCATCGGTGGTGGTTCTAACACTGATGTAGGCGGTACAAAACAATCTAGTTATACTTTGCCAAATAACGTTGTTGCTTCCTGGGCTGGTGGTGATAAAACATTGCCAGGTGACGTTGTATCTTTTGGTTCTAAAGGGTATGAACGTCAGTTGAAACATGTGGCTCCTGGTGAAGTAAGTGCTACTTCCACAGATGCAATTAATGGCTCTCAACTTAGCGCTATTGTAGACCAAATCGCTTATAAATATATATCTATAAAATCTTCTGATGCTGCTAATAAAGATAATACTGGTGCTACGGCAGCTAATTCTATTGCTATTGGCCCAAATGCCGCAACAGACGCATCTGCGAGTCGTTCTGTAGCTGTTGGTGATGGCGCTAGAGGTAAAGTAGTAGATGGTGTAGCTGTTGGTTCAAAATCTACAGCTGATATTGCTTCAGGCGTAGCGGGATATAATGTTAATGCTAGTCGTACAGATATATATGATGGTTTAAGTGGTGCTGCCCTAACGTCTAAATTAGGTGGTGTTGCTGTTGGTACGATAAACCAAACACGTCAAATTAACTATGTTGCTGCAGGTACTGCTGATACAGACGCAGTAAACGTGGCACAGTTAAAGAGTGTTAATCTAGCTTTTACAGGTGATACTGGTACAGGCGATGTGAACCTTGCTAATAGTAAATTGGCTGTAAATGGTGATAATACATACATCAGCACTACAGCTAATGGTAAGAAAATTACAGTTTCTGGTAAAAAGCAAGACATCACTGTAGCAAATGGTAGCGCTACAGCGACTGCTGGTATGGCGGATTCTGCTAACGTAGCTAATGCAATTAATCAAGCGATTGATCAAAATAAATATGGTTGGAATCTTTCTGCTAATGGTGAAGCTACACCAGTAGCGGTTGAAAAAGGTAATACAGTAGATTTTTCTGGTGACGATAATGTTGCGGTTACTAGAAATGATAAGAAAATCTCTGTAGCTTTGAAAAAAGATCTTTCTAAATTAAACAGTGCTTCTTTCAATAATGCTGGCGGTAATGAAACTGTTAAAATTGATGGTGATAAAGGTATCAATGCTGGGAATTTGAAAGTTGCTAATGTAGCAGATGGTGTTGCTGATAAAGATGCTGTCAATGTATCTCAATTGAAAAAAGTTGATGATAAAGCTGAAGCTAACAAAATTGCTATTGATACAAATAAAACTGCAATAGCTAAAAATGCAGGTGATATTGCAACAAACAAAACAGATATTGCTGCCAATAAGGACAGTATTGCTGCGAATACGCAAAAAATTGCTGACAATAAAACTGCAATAGATAAAAATACTGGTGAAATTGCTACAAACAAAGGGGATATTGTTTCTAATAAAGCTAATATTGCCCAAAATACTGCTGCTATCGGTCGTAAGATTTCTTTAGGTGGTAACTCTGGCTCTACCGATGAAAAATCCTTGAGCACAGGTGATGTGAAATTTAACGTAAAAGGGGAAAATGGTCTTACTACTGTTGCTAATGGCGACGATGTGACTGTTAAACTCGATGATGTAACTAAAAATAAACTCGACAATGCAGCTGATCGAGACTTGAGCAATTTGACTCCTAATGGTAAACAACAAGTTAAGGACTTAGCAGCTTGGAATGTAGTCGCTAATAATGAGACGGCTGAAAAGGTTGAAGGTAATAACACTGTTAAGTTTATTGATGGTGATAACATTTCTATTACTCAAAATGGTAAGGACTTCACCATTTCTGCTAAGAAAGATGTAACCTTTGATACGGTAACAGCTACTCAAACGATTACAGCGCCAAAGGTTAAAGCGACAATTGGAGTTGAAACACCTCAAGTAACAGGCTTGACGAACACTGCGTGGGTTCCAGGTCAAACACAACCTGTATCTGGTCGTGCAGCCACAGAAGACCAATTGAAACATGTTGATGATCAAGTAGCGGAAAATAAAGCCAATATCGCTGATAATACAGATAAGATTGGCAAAAATGCTGATGCCATTGCAGATAACAAGCAAAAAATAGCTGACAATAAAACGGCAATTGATAAAAATGCAGCTGATATTACTACTAATAAGGATAATATTGCAGATAATAAGCAAAAGATAGCTGATAATAAAACGGCAATTGATAAGAATGCAGGTGATATTGCTACTAATAAGGACAATATTGCTGCGAATAAACAAAATATTGCTGATAACAAAGCTGCTATCACTAAAAATGCTAGTGATATTGCAACTAATAAGGATAACATCGACAAAAACACAACAGCTATCGGTCGTAAGATTTCTTTAGGTGGTAACTCTGGTTCGACTAATGAAAAATCCTTGAGCACAGGTGATGTGAAGTTTAACGTAAAAGGTGAAAATGGTCTTACTACGGTTGCTAATGGCGACGATGTGACTGTTAAACTCGATGATGCAACTAAAGGTAAAGTTGACAATGCAGCTGATCGAGATTTGAGTAATTTGACCCCTGACGGTAAGCAACAAGTTAAGGACTTAGCAGCTTGGAATGTAGTCGCTAATAATGAGACGGCTGAAAAGGTTGAAGGTGGTAACACTGTTAAGTTTATTGATGGTGATAACATTTCTATTACTCAAAATGGTAAGGATTTCACCGTTTCCACTAAGAAAGATGTAACCTTTGATACGGTAACAGCTACTCAAACGATTACAGCGCCAAAGGTTAAAGCGACAACTGGAGTTGAAACACCTCAAGTAACAGGCTTGACGAACACTGTGTGGGTTCCAGGTCAAACACAACCTGTATCTGGTCGTGCAGCCACAGAAGACCAATTGAAACATGTTGATGATCAAGTAGTGGAAAATAAAGCCAATATCGCTGATAATACAGATAAGATTGGCAAAAATGCTGATGCCATTGCAGATAACAAGCAAAAAATAGCTGACAATAAAACGGCAATTGATAAAAATGCAGCTGATATTACTACTAATAAGGATAATATTGCAGACAACAAACAAAAAATAGCCGATAATAAAACGGCAATTGATAAGAATACTGGCGACATTGCTACAAACAAAGCTGACATTTCAACTAACAAAGATAACATCGCAATCAATAAAGCTAACATCGACAAAAACACGACAGCTATTGGCCGTAAGATTTCTTTAGGTGGTAACTCTGGTTCGACTGATGAAAAATCGTTGAGCACAGGTGATGTGAAATTCAATGTGAAAGGTGAAAATGGTCTTACGACTGTTGCTAATGGCGACGATGTGACAGTTAAACTCGATGATACGACTAAAGGTAAAATCGAGAATGCAGCGGACCAAGACTTGAGCAATTTGACTCCTGACGGTAAGCAACAGATTAAGAACTTAGCAGCTTGGAATGTAGTCGCTAATAATGAGACGGCTGAAAAGGTTGAAGGTGGTAACACTGTTAAGTTTATTGATGGTGATAACATTTCTATTACTCAAAATGGTAAGGATTTCACCGTTTCCACTAAGAAAGATGTAACCCTTGGTACGGTAACAGCTACTCAAACGATTACAGCGCCAAAGGTTAAAGCGACAACTGGGGTTGAAACTCCTCAAGTAACAGGTTTGACCAACACTGCATGGACTCCGGGACAAACACAACCTGTATCTGGTCGTGCAGCTACAGAAGACCAATTGAAACACGTTGATGATCAAGTAGCAGAAAATAAAGCCAATATCGCTGATAATACAGATAAGATTGGCAAAAATTCTGATGCCATTGCAGATAACAAGCAAAAAATAGCTGACAATAAAGCTGCAATTGATAAAAATGCAGTAGATATTGCCACTAACAAAGACAATATTGCTGCGAACAAAACAGATATTGCTACTAATAAGGATAACATTGCAGATAACAAGCAAAAAATAGCTGATAATAAAACTGCAATCACTAAAAATACTGACAATATTGCTACCAATAGACAAAATATTGCTGATAACAAAGCGGCTATCACTAAAAATGCTAGTGATATTGTAACTAATAAGGATAACATCGCAACCAATAAAGCTAACATCGACAAAAACACGACAGCTATCGGTCGTAAGATTTCTTTAGGTGGTAACTCTGGTTCGACTGATGAAAAATCTTTGAGCACAGGTGATGTGAAATTCAATGTGAAAGGTGAAAATGGTCTTACGACTGTTGCTAATGGCGACGATGTGACAGTTAAACTCGATGATGCAACTAAAGGTAAAGTTGACAATGCAGCTGATCGAGATTTGAGTAATTTGACCCCTGACGGTAAGCAACAAGTTAAGGACTTAGCAGCTTGGAATGTAGTCGCTAATAATGAGATGGCTGAAAAGGTTGAAGGTGGTAACACCGTTAAGTTTATCGATGGTGATAACATTTCCATTACTCAAAATGGTAAGGACTTCACCATTTCTACTAAGAAAGATGTAACTTTTGATACGGTAACAGCTACTCAAACGATTACAGCGCCAAAGGTTAAAGCGACAACTGGGGTTGAAACTCCTCAAGTAACAGGTTTGACTAACACTGCATGGACTCTAGGCCAAACACAACCTGTATCTGGTCGTGCAGCTACAGAAGACCAATTGAAATACGTTGATGATCAAGTATCAGAAAATAAAGCCAAGATTGCTGACAATACAGATAAGATTGGTAAAAATGCAGAGGCTATTGCGGATAACAAACAAAAAATAGCTGATAATAAAGCTGCAATTGATAAAAATGCAGTAGATATTGCTACTAACAAAGATAATATCGCAACTAATAAAGCCGATATAGCAACTAATAAAGATAATATTGCGACGAATAAACAAAATATTGCAGATAACAAAGCGGCCATCACTAAAAATGCTGGCGATATCGCAGCCAATAAAGCTAATATTGATAAAAATACAGAAGCTATTGGTCGTAAGATTTCCTTAGGTGGTAATACTGGTTCAACAGATGAGAAATCCTTAAGTACAGGCGATGTGAAATTCAATATTAAAGGGCAAAATGGTATTGTTACTGAAGCTAATGGCGAAGATGTAACTGTCAAATTGGATGATGCTACGGCTAATAAAATCAACAATGCAGCAAATACGGATTTGAGCAACTTAACAGATGCTGGTAAACAACAAGTTAAAGATTTATCCGCATGGAATGTAGTAGCTAATGGTAATACTGCTGAAAAAGTTGAAGGTGGCAATACAGTTAAGTTTATCGATGGTGATAACATTTCCATTACTCAAAATGGTAAAGATTTCACAATTGCTACTAAACAAGACGTAACTTTCAATACTGTAAAAGCAAATCAAACCATTACAGCACCAGAAGTGAAAGCTACAGAAGGTGTAGAAACACCTCAAGTAACGGGTTTGACTAACACTGCATGGACTCCGGGTCAAACACAGCCTGTCTCTGGACGTGCCGCCACAGAAGATCAATTGAAACATGTTGATGATCAAGTAGCAGAAAACAAAGCCAACATTGCTGATAATACAGATAAGATTGGTAAAAATGCTGATGCCATTGCGGATAACAAGCAAAAAATAGCTAATAATAAAGCTGCAATTGATAGAAATGCTGCTGATATTGCAACTAATAAGGACAATATTGCTGCGAATAAACAAAATATTGCTGATAACAAAGCGGCTATCACTAAAAATACTAGTGATATTGCAACTAATAAGGATAACATCGCAACCAATAAAGCTAATATCGACAAAAACACGACAGCTATTGCTCGTAAGATTTCTTTAGGTGGTAACTCTGGTTTGACTGATGAAAAATCGTTGAGTACAGGCGATGTAAAATTCAATATTAAAGGCGAAAACGGTTTAACAACTATAGCTAATGGTGAAGATGTAACTGTTAAGATTGATGATCAAACTAAAGCAAAAATCGATAATGCTGCAAATCAAGACTTGAGCAACTTAACAGATGCTGGTAAACAACAAGTTAAAGATATATCTGCATGGAAGGTAACAGCTGCAGGAGGTACTGTTGAAAAAGTACAAGGTGGGGATACCGTAAAATTCCAAGCTGGTGATAATCTTGTAGTTAACCAAGATAGAACTACTTTCACATATGGCTTGGCTAAAGACTTAAAAGGCCTAAACAGTGTTACTGTAGGTGATGAAAACGGTGTATCTACTAAAATCACTCCTGCAGGTACAACTGTGAAAGATGCAGCTGGCAACTCTACTACAATTAATGGGGGTGGTATGACTATTACTCCTGCAGATACAGCAGCTAGCCCTGTATCACTTACTGTAGACGGCTTAAATAATGGTGGCAACAAAATTCATGGAGTAGCGCCTGGTACAGCTGATACTGATGCAGTAAATGTTAGCCAATTGAAAGCATCTAATGCTGGTTTACAAGAAGCTGTTAACCGTGTTGGTACTGAAACACAACGTGTTGGTGCTCATGCAGCAGCTATGGCAGCGTTGAAACCAATTCAATATGATCCATTGGAACCAACACAAATTATGGCTGGTATTGGTAACTACCGTGGTGAAACTGCGGGTGCCATCGGTATTGCTCACTACCGAACTGAAGATACTATGTTCAACGTAGGTGTTTCACTTGGTACTAGCCATAACATGGTAAATGCAGGTGTAACGCATAAATTTGGTGGTAGTCGTGAAAGAAAAGACGCTATTCCAGAACGCTATAAGGCGGGGCCTATTAGCTCTGTTTATGTAATGCAAGATGAAGTATCTAGTCTCAAAAAAGAAAATAGTAATCAAAAAACGGTTATTGCTAATCAAGCAGCGCGTCTAAATACATTAGAAGCTGAAAATGAACGTCAACGTCAAGAATTGGCTGAAACTAAACAAGGCTTAGATGACTTGCGTGCCGTAGTAAATCAATTATTAGCTTCTAAAGGTTAAGAGTTGAGAACTAATTTTGATAATAGTCTAAGATAGTTATTTCTCTGTAAAACTAAAGAACCTCTTATACATTGTTGTACTTGATAGGGTATATACATTTCGTATAAGAGGTTCTTTTGCTATTTTGATATGTATTCTTATTTAAAATGCATAACATATGAATGACTTCTCATATGTTGTGTGATATAATACAGTGGAAATAAGAGGTAAAGTGATACCTCTATTATGTATGATCTTGCATGAATAGGAGATAGGATGTTAGACCGTATACAACGATGGCTTTCAATAGACACCATGTTGCCTGTTGCAGAACGATTAGGAGCTGTAGGAACTACAAAGCAGCTATATGGTAATTATTTAAAAATAGCTTGGCCAGCTACATTACAAGGTTTGATGTTACAATTTATGACTGCCATTGATTTGGCGATGGTTGGTGCCTTAGGTGCGTCAGCTCTTGCTTCGGTAGGCATTATGGGTCAACCTGAGATGGTAATGCTCATCTTTTGTCGAGCCTTATCCATTGCTGTGACGGCAATTATAGCTCGTCGTCATGGTGAAGGTGATGTAGATGGTATGAATGCCGTACTCAAGCAATCTATTTTATTGAATTTTTTAATTTATGTACCGTTATTATTGATATGTTTCTTGAATTTAGAGCATATTCTACGTTTTACGGGTGCTGAAGATGGCTATATTGAAACAGCCGTTTGGTATGGTCGTTTCATAGTTATTAGCTTAATATTTCAGTCCTTTAGCCAAATCGTAGGGGCTGCACTCATTGGATATGGTAACACTAAAGTTATTTTTAAATCTAATGTAGTAGGGAATATTTTGAATACGATAATGAATTTCTTCTTGATTTATGGTATTGGTTTCTTCCCTGAACTTGGCGTTATGGGGGCAGGTGTATCCACTATGATCAGTAGTGCTATTATTGCATTATTGTTGTTGCGTACGATTTCACAACATACTTCTACTGGATTAACATTGCGCCATCCGTCGAAATGGATGTTTGAAAGGCCCGTATTACATACAATGTTTCATGTCGGTGGCAGTTCTTTAGGAGAACAGTTCTTTGAGCGGTTCGGTATGTATACATACACTATGATTGTTGCTTCCTTAGGTGCGGTACCTTTAGCAGCACATTACGTATGTATGAATTTAATGGATATATTTTACTATTTTGCGATGGGTCTTGGATTTGCAGGTGCATCACATACGGGGCAAAGTCTGGGACACAAACGACCAGATATTGCACGTACTTATGGTAAAATTGGTGCTCGTATTGGTTTAGTCGTGGGCCTTGTAAGTGCATTAATCTTTATTGGTCCTGGTGATTTTTTAGTACAGTTATATACTCGTGAAAGTGATGTTGTTACACTTTCAGCCACTTTGATGGGCATTATGGCTATCGCTGCATTCCCTCAAGCATTACAGCAAGTGTATTCCGGTGTGTTGAAAGGGGCAGGAGATACATATTACATCATGAAATATTCTCTTGTAAGCGTAGCAATCATTCGTCCTATTATTACTTATTTATTGTGCATTACACTAGGTTTAGGGCTTTTTGGGGCATGGTTATCTTTGTGCTTCGATCAGTCTCTAAGATTATGTTGTTCTTATTTGAGATTTATTCGAGGAACATGGCAACATAAGGTTGTTTAATGAGATGTAAATTCTTTTTCACATTGAAAGTTTTAGAAGGATTCATGAAAAAGAAGTGAATAAACTCTTGTCTATTAAAAATTTTTGATGTACAATACGTAATGTGAAAAAAATGACACATTGGGGAATGTGTTATCTGACCAGAAACTTCTGATTTCACGTATATATGTAAGGGATATACATATGAAATGATAAAAGCTTCCTTAGTGCATAAGGGAGCTTTTATTCGTTCAATTATAGTTAGATCTATTAGTATATATAATAATGATTTTGATGAACTTATAAGACCAGTAATTTTATTATTGTTAGAGAATCTTAAAAAAGATAAATAGTATTATAATTTCGGGAATGTAATATGTGCAGAGAATCGCAGTGATTCGGCAATAGAGAGGGTTTAAATATTTATATTTATAATATTTATAGATAGATATAACTAAAAAATTCATCAAATATTCATGAAGAATATTGAATTATATTGAAAAATTGTGTAAAATATAAGCATATTATTACCAAAGCCTAAGTATTATAAGGGCTGTTTTTGGAGGGAATTATAATGAATAAAAAATTATTAGCTTTATTGGCAGTTGCTGCTGTAGGTGTGTCCGTAGCAGGTGCAACTCCTCAAACTCAATTCAATAAAGGTGAGTTTCAAGTTGATCTTGGTGCGTCTGATTCTAAAGCAAAAACTAAAGCTTGGACTTCTGATGCAAAATGGAACTTTGATGGTGGTGTAACATACGCTTTTACAGATAAAACAGCGTTGCAATACCAATACCATGGTTTGAATGATAAAATGTTCGGCACTAGCTATAGTGATAGAATGCAAGAAGTTAATTTGATTCAATCCTTGAACAAAAATTTCGCAGTATATGGCGGTTATGCTCACATTTCTGGTGATACATTCCCTAAAGCAAATAATATTGCTCAATTAGGTGTAATTGGTAAAGCTAACCTTGGCTCCAAAGTAGACGTTTATGGTAAAGCGGGTGTAGGGACTAAGAGAACTACTACTTGGGAAGCAGGTTTAGGTTATAAAGTTAACCAAGACTGGGATATTAATGCAGGGTATCGTTATATCAATACTAAACGTGATGATAAGTCTAATATTTCCTTCCAAGGTCCTGTAGTAGGATTATCTTACCGTTTCGGTGGTCACAAATCCGTAGCTCCTGTATACACTCCAGCGCCAGCTCCTGTATACACTCCGGCTCCAGCTCCTACTGTAGAAGCGCCTGCATATAAAACTCCTAAATTGGATTACTATGTACAATCTATCTACTTTGACTCCGACCAAGATGTTGCTCGTGCAGACCAATATCCAAACTTAACAGCTGCTGTAAATGCTGCTAACCAATATTCTCAAGACCAAGTTAAATTGATGGGTAACGCTGATACTGATGCAAATCCTCAATACAACATTGCTTTGTCTGAACGCCGCGTACAACATGTGGCTCAATATTTAGTTAACCATGGTGTATCTGCCGATCGTCTTATCGGTATTGCTAATGGTGATGTTAAACCAGTTGCAACTAACTCTACAGCAGCAGGTAAAGCTGAAAACCGTCGTGTAGACGTTTATATTCATCGCTAATCTCTAGACTAATCTAGATTAGGCCTACAATAAGTCCACCTTCAATCATGCTCTCTTGTTTATCGAGAATTCGAGCATGCGATAAGGTGGACTTTTGTGTTATACTAAAATTGCATACAATCCTAGGTCATACAATGTTCATTATGCTTTGGTAATGTATGCGATGTGAGAATCGTATAGTTATATAGGTGTAGCTTATTAATAGTGTTATGTGAAGTAGGTTATTATGAAAGAATTCAAATATTACAAACAGCTCATAGGAGCTATTATACTAGCGGGCATTATGATTATGATGGCACTACGTATAAGTGATATTGCTAGTGGTCTTGACGCTATCTTTACGGCTTTTGTTCCGCTCATTGTGGGTGCTTGTATTGCTTTCGTATTGGATATTCTAGTCGTTCGTTATGAACGATGGCTATGGCCTAAGTGTGACTCTGGATGGAAGTATAAAATACGTCGCCCGTTGAGTCTTTTGCTATCCTTTGTAACAATTAGTGTTATTGTGTATTTTATTGCTCGGATGGCTTTACCTCAATTGATTCATTCTATGTCGATTATTGTAGCTGCATCACCGCAATTGTATACGGATTTCCAAACATGGATGCAACATATTACAGAAACCATTCCAATGGCGTCGAATCAAACGATTATAGATGCCCTAAGTGGAGAGAATATTGCTAAATATACTCGTGAATGGGGGACAAAAGGTGGCACATATATTGTAAATGCAATGGGCACCGTATTGTCTTGGACTTTGAACATAGGTCTTGGCTTAATTTTTGCTGTTTATATGTTGCTTGATAAGGAACGCCTTATGTTACAAGGTAAACGTATATTAAAGGCTTATGCATCAGATGAGTGGGTAAATCGAGTTAGTTATGTAACTCGTGTAGCAGTTCAAACATTCAGTAATTTTTTTGTAGGTCAGTTTATAGATGCCTTGGTTCTAGGCGTGATGGTAGGTATTACTTTATGGCTATTTAATATTGAATATGCTACAACGATTGCTTGTGTAATTGGTCTAACTGGTTTGATTCCACTATTAGGTATTTATGTTGGTGGTATCATTGGAGCCGTTATGCTACTTACTGTTAGCCCTATGGATGCTCTTATCTATGTAATTATTCTGGAGATACTACATCAAATTGAAAGTAACTTTATTTATCCTAAAATTGTAGGTAACTCTGTTGGATTACCAGGTTTGTGGGTATTTGCTGCTGTTATCGTAGGCGGTAGTTTGATGGGGGTTACTGGTATGTTGATCGGTGTACCTTTAGTGGCTACATGCTATAAATTGATTATGACTGATGTAGATGGACGACTTGCATCTAATGAAGGTTTATAGTATATTGTCTAAATGATATGACTATTTACATATTTTTCGTGTTGCTGAATATAGCATGAACTTATAGAAATTCTAGTGTACTAATAGTTTGATTAATAGAAACATGGTATCTAGTAGGAGGATTATAATGAATAAAAAGTTGATTTCTATGGCATTAACGGGGGTATTAGCAGTGGGCATGTTATCCGTTGCTACACCAAGTGTGGCAGATGCACGCAAAACAAAGCCTGAAACAAGTACGGATATTTCTGTAAAACGTGCACCTGGCGAGTCCATAGTTATGACTATGAGCCAAATTGGAACTATTTTCCAAAATCGCTATCCTAATGCGGCGCTTCATTCTGTAGAGCTCAACTCTAATGACTTGAACTATGGTTATAAAGTAGTTGGTTATAGTAAGTATCATCAGTACAAGATGAAAATTGATGTAATCACTGGTAATGCTTCTGATATGGAAGAGGGGGGCAAACCTAAGAAAGTTATTGGTGAGATTTTTAATAAAGATAAAGTTATTGAATCAACACAAGCAGAACGTGTTGCAAAACAACAACTTGGAAATGATGCTGTTATGAAGGGCTGGAAAATTGAAGCTCATAATGGTAAAGTTTTATACTATGTGACTATGCATCAAGATGGTAAAAAAGTAGTTGTTACAGTAGATGCTGAGACAGGTGCTTATGTAGAACAATCTAAATCCTATAAATTACCACCTGAGCCAGATCAAGGCTTCGATGGTCGTAAAACAAATCTCGTTTGGGGTTCTGATATAGATATGGGCCGCTAACCTATCTATTGATGATTAATAAGAAAAGAGCCGAAGGCAATGCCTTTGGCTCTTTTTTGCGATTCCGATACTATAAAATATCGGTTGATAGTGCTCTTATGTTAGAATATTTTTTTTACAATAGATATGTTTGCAACAAAAGGACTGCGCCTAGGTTTAGTCCTTTTATTATTTATAACTATAGTTGTATTACCAACGATTTTCGTAGTACACTTGTGTCCACATGATAACCTCGACGAGGGATGGATGTGGGCTCATAGTTTCGCCTACAGTGATAACGGATCTAGGGTCCATTTCACGAGTAATACCTTTTTCACGTAAACGTTTAGTGCGTTCAGAAGCAATTTCTTCGTTGATTGCTGTCAACGGAGTTACACCACTATTCATAAGGTTCACATAAGGCTGGAAGAGGATAGAGGCTTGAGGACCTACGACATGCATACCAAGGATATGGTTGGTGTCTTTATCTACCACAATTTTTACAAATCCATCGTTTATATCTCCAGGGTTGATACCCATTGCATAGCCTTTTGCAGTGGAGGAGTAGAAGTTCTTCCCAACTCCTACATTGTAACCCGCTTTGATAGCTTCAGCCTCTGTGAGACCTACACTACCAATTTCAGGATAGGAGAAAGTAACTTTTGGTAATGTATCATACCTTGCCCAACGGTAATCATCTTCACTTGTTGCATAGAAGAGATTGTGAGCAATGATATCTGCTTCGTAGTTTGCACGGTGACGGAATGCCGGCTCCCCATTGACATCACCTAAAGCGTAGATACCATCAACGGATGTTTCTAAAAATTCGTTAGTTTTGATCCAGCCTTTAGGCCGAGTTTCAATACCAGTGTTTTCTAGGTGAAGTTCTTCTACAGCTGGACGGATACCTGCAGCTACAAGGATTTCTTCAACTTTAGTTTCTGTAATTTCGCCAGTAGTACGATCTTTAGTAACTACCACTTTAAGGCCATCTTCTTGGCGGATTTCAACAGTGTCTTGGTTTAGAAGTACGTTAATACCACGTTCTCTGTAGTTGTTAAGCAAGTGTTCCGATATATCTGCATCTTCTTTAGGTACTAAACGTACATTGTGCTGAAGAATTGTTACCTTTGTACCTGCGGAATCGAATACGTGAGCGAACTCAACACCAATCGGACCCGCACCAAGTACAGCAAGGGATTTGTATGGTTGTTTAGGGAATTTATCACCAAAGAGACTTTCACTAGTAAGGAACCCTGATTCTTGAAGACCAGGTACATTAGGTACATTACTATAGCCACCAGTACCAAGGATAATTGTAGGCGCTGTAATTTCTACAATGCCAAACCCATCGTTAAGATGGATGTTCATCACTTTATCAGATACAAAGCTTGCTGCACCACGATACACATCTACGTTGTCATAGGCATTGTAATAATCATAGATGCCTGCAGATTCGTCAATTTTATGCCAAGTACGCTTGGACACAGTATGCCAGTCCATAGTAGCAGGTCCAACGTTAACGCCAATTTTTTTGAATTCTTTTGTTTCTTGAATTGCATTAGCTGCTGTAACCATAACTTTTGTAGGAATACAACCGCGAGTTAGACATGTACCACCAAATTTACCTTTTTCTATGACTGCCACTTTAAGGCCTTTTTTGAGCGCAGCATCAGCTACGATGGTTGCGCCGCCTGTACCAACTACAATAATATCGTATTGTTTCATGTTGATTCCTTCCTATATATCTACTAATAGTTATTATCATTAACTATATTATACCACTACATTGAAGAAAATCAATATAGTTTGTTAGTGATTGGTGAAAGTTTATATTTAGTTTATCCAAATACATAATATTATTTCCAGAAAATTAAGAGGCGCGGATATATGTAACTTTCACAAAGTCCTATAAAAGAATGTACAATTAGTTTACAAAAAAAAGACGGTCCCAAAGGACCGTCTAAAAAAATTTTAGTTCCAATCTTGATGATAACCGCGTTTTGCATAATCAGCAGTAGCAGTGAAGAGGATATCTGTGCTAGAGTTAAGTGCAGTTTCCGTGGAATCTTGTAATACCCCGATAATAAAGCCTACGCCTACAACTTGCATTGCTACATCATTGGATATACCGAATAGGGAACAAGCCAATGGAATGAGTAACAAGGAACCGCCTGCAACACCGGAAGCCCCACATGCACCTATAGTGGCAATAACAGATAATAGGATTGCGGTAGGAATATCTACAACGATACCTAATGTATGCGCCGCAGCTAATGTCATGATTGTGATTGTAATTGCTGCACCACCCATATTGATTGTAGCTCCTAATGGAATGGATACGGAATACATATCTGGATTAAGTTTCAATCGTTTGGCTAAATCAAGGTTTACGGGAATGTTTGCAGCAGAACTACGTGTAAAGAACGCATAGATTGCAGATTCTCGTAAGCATTTGAATACCAATGGGTATGGATTACGACGAAGGTAAATAAAGGATAAAATTGGATTGATTACTAGTGCTACAAAGATCATAGAACCAAGTAATAATACGAGTAATTGAAAGTACCCAATCAAGGCTTCGATGCCGTTAGTAGCAATGGATTCTGCTACAAGGCCCATAATACCAAGAGGGGCGAATCGAATGATCCAACCTACTACAGTAGTAATAGCTTGTGCAATGGACTCCATAACTTCCTTCGTATTCATCGGTGCATGGCGTAAAGCACCACCAATGATAAGTGCCCAACCTAAAATACCGATGTAGTTAGCAGTCATTAATGCTTTTACAGGATTATCAACTACATTTTTTAGTAATGTTGTCATAACCTCTACGATACCTTGAGGTGGTGCGGCATCGGCTGCACCTGCTGCTAGGTGTAATGTAGTAGGGAAAAAGAAACTTACGATTACTGCTAAAGCCGCAGATAGGAATGTACCTAGTAAATATAAGGTTATAACAGAGCCCATACCTGTTTTTTGTCCAGAGCGATGTTTACTAATCGCAGCAATTACTAAGAAAAATACGAGGATAGGGGCGATACCTTTTAGCGCTCCAACGAAGAGGACTCCTAATAAAGCAAGTTCATTGGCCACATCGGGCACATAAAGAGCAGTTAAAATACCAATAATCAAACCTATGATAATTTGTTGGATTAGACTGACTCTATTGATTGATTTTACAAATCGATTCATAGTACACTCCAATACTTATATAAAAACAAATAAAATCCCATGATAAAGTATCCTTTCAACATGGACATATGTCATTATACAACGAACATGAAATGGTGGCAATAGATATTATAATCGATAGTCGTATATATTTATTATGAATATAGGTAAAAAATAGATATGTGTGTTTAGTTTTATATTATGTAGCGGAAAATACTAAATACCAGTGTTTTTAGTAGGTATGTATATATTACATAGTCATTATATAGAGTATATATATTAGGATTCTTTTTAGCGTTCCTATAGTGTGGTATACTATGCCATATATAATTCTTGAACATAGTTCTTGATTTGTGAAAGGTCCATAATGAATACTAAAGAATTTAAAACGTATGCAGATAAAGAGAAATTTGTACAAGGCGTTTTTTCTAATATTGCAAAAAACTATGACTTAATGAATACGGTGTTAAGCTTTGGACAAGATTATTTTTGGCGTAAATTCTCTGTAAAAGCGATGAATATCGGTCCTCACCAATATGTACTTGATGTGGCATGTGGCACTTGTGTATTTACGAAGGAAGCATTACGTCAAGAGCCCACTTTGAAGGTAGAGGCATTAGACTTTAATAGTGAAATGCTAAATCAAGGTCGTGTTCGTATTGAGGCTGCTGGTTTACTTAATCAAGTAAATTTAGTACAAGGTGATGCCATGGCCTTACCATATGAGGATAATACATTTGATGCTGCAATGAGTGGCTTTGCAATGCGAAATGTTCCAGATATTAAGCAGGTATTGTCTGAAATGCAACGCGTGGTAAAACCAGGGGGGAAGGTTGTGGTGTTAGAACTTGCAAAACCAAGTATGTTTGGGTTTAAACAGTTATATAACTTCTATTTTTCATATATATTGCCTATTATAGGAAAATTGAGCAAAGATAACTCTTCCTATGCATGGCTTCCAGAATCTTTACGTAGATACCCGCATCAAAGTGAGATTTTAGAAATCTGGAAATCTCTTGGATATGAAAATGCCACCTATCATGAATTGACAGGCGGCATTGTAGCTGTACACGAAGGTGTGGTACCGGAAAATTCTATTGTAGATAATAAGTGATGTTAGCGTCTTGTGAAACTATTAAAGAGCCTTTTTCTACAGGCGTAGTAGTTTCGAGAGCTGCTTTTAGCATTACTGGGTTACGATAGTAACCAGAGTCCATTGTGCTAGTTTCAGTTGTGCTAATGGAAACAGTTTTTACTGGTCCCAATGTACGACCGAGGGCAGCTGCGATAACTTCTGCTTTATGGCGACCGTTTTGAATCGCTTCTGTAGTTAAAGAATCAGATAATTGTTGAGACACATCATTTTGGAATGAAAGGTTGTTGATGTCGTTAGCACCAGCGCTAACAGCGGCATCGACAACCTTTCCTACGTTATCAAGGTTATTGATCTTAACTGTTACATGATTTGATACATTGTAACCTGTATTGATGCGTTTGCCGTCTTGATAGTCGCTCGTTGGATTGATGGAAATGCTAGATGTATAGATGTCTTTTTTTGCAACACCTAAGTTAGCTAATTGACTAATTAAATTACTCATAATACGATCATTATTAGATTTTGCAGCATTGATATTGGTATTTTGGCTTGTAATACCAAGTGTTAAAATCGCATAGTTAGGTGCTACAGATCGAGACGCTTGACCAGTAATATTAATTTCTGAAGTATCAAATGTGCCCTGTGGTGCAGCTAATGTGGTAGTTCCCATAGTAGCACATATAGCAGCTATAGCTACAGCTTTTGATAATAAATGTTTTGATAGTTTCATACTCAATCTCCTTACAATAATGTAATATTCATATTGGTAAACGCTAATAAAAGAAAACTAATTTGTGCTGGAAGTTCTTTATTACAGCTACATTGTACATGATTAATTGTGTAAAATCAATTATTAGGTTTATGATTAAAAATGAAAATAAAATGAAGATTTTGTAAAATTGAGAATTGGGGGTTGCGATTATATTTTCATTGTACTATAATATGCATACAGTCGTTTGAGCGGCTGTTTCTTAATGAGTGTAGCAATACACTTAGAGGTTTAAAATGAACTTCAAAAAAGATTATAAAATGTGTTGACATGAAAGTGGTCATAATGTTATTATAATCAAGTCGTCAATTACGACAGTACTTAATAATGAAGTAGTGCAAATTGATAACAGATCTTTGAAAACTGAACAATGATAGGTAATCAATCATATGATTGAACATATGCCAGAGTGCGGGTTTTGACATAGTCAAAACCAACCATAATTCAAAGTTACTTAAAAGTAACGATAACAAATAATGAGCTATTCAAATAGCTTCAAGGTATCTTGGAGAGTTTGATCCTGGCTCAGGACGAACGCTGGCGGCGTGCTTAACACATGCAAGTCGAACGAAGAGCGATGGAAGCTTGCTTCTATCAATCTTAGTGGCGAACGGGTGAGTAACGCGTAATCAACCTGCCCTTCAGAGGGGGACAACAGTTGGAAACGACTGCTAATACCGCATACGATCTAACCTCGGCATCGAGGATAGATGAAAGGTGGCCTCTACATGTAAGCTATCACTGAAGGAGGGGATTGCGTCTGATTAGCTAGTTGGAGGGGTAACGGCCCACCAAGGCGATGATCAGTAGCCGGTCTGAGAGGATGAACGGCCACATTGGGACTGAGACACGGCCCAGACTCCTACGGGAGGCAGCAGTGGGGAATCTTCCGCAATGGACGAAAGTCTGACGGAGCAACGCCGCGTGAGTGATGACGGCCTTCGGGTTGTAAAGCTCTGTTAATCGGGACGAAAGGCCTTCTTGCGAATAGTTAGAAGGATTGACGGTACCGGAATAGAAAGCCACGGCTAACTACGTGCCAGCAGCCGCGGTAATACGTAGGTGGCAAGCGTTGTCCGGAATTATTGGGCGTAAAGCGCGCGCAGGCGGATAGGTCAGTCTGTCTTAAAAGTTCGGGGCTTAACCCCGTGATGGGATGGAAACTGCCAATCTAGAGTATCGGAGAGGAAAGTGGAATTCCTAGTGTAGCGGTGAAATGCGTAGATATTAGGAAGAACACCAGTGGCGAAGGCGACTTTCTGGACGAAAACTGACGCTGAGGCGCGAAAGCCAGGGGAGCGAACGGGATTAGATACCCCGGTAGTCCTGGCCGTAAACGATGGGTACTAGGTGTAGGAGGTATCGACCCCTTCTGTGCCGGAGTTAACGCAATAAGTACCCCGCCTGGGGAGTACGACCGCAAGGTTGAAACTCAAAGGAATTGACGGGGGCCCGCACAAGCGGTGGAGTATGTGGTTTAATTCGACGCAACGCGAAGAACCTTACCAGGTCTTGACATTGATGGACAGAACCAGAGATGGTTCCTCTTCTTCGGAAGCCAGAAAACAGGTGGTGCACGGTTGTCGTCAGCTCGTGTCGTGAGATGTTGGGTTAAGTCCCGCAACGAGCGCAACCCCTATCTTATGTTGCCAGCACTTTGGGTGGGGACTCATGAGAGACTGCCGCAGACAATGCGGAGGAAGGCGGGGATGACGTCAAATCATCATGCCCCTTATGACCTGGGCTACACACGTACTACAATGGGAGTTAATAGACGGAAGCGAGATCGCGAGATGGAGCAAACCCGAGAAACACTCTCTCAGTTCGGATCGTAGGCTGCAACTCGCCTACGTGAAGTCGGAATCGCTAGTAATCGCAGGTCAGCATACTGCGGTGAATACGTTCCCGGGCCTTGTACACACCGCCCGTCACACCACGAAAGTCGGAAGTGCCCAAAGCCGGTGGGGTAACCTTCGGGAGCCAGCCGTCTAAGGTAAAGTCGATGATTGGGGTGAAGTCGTAACAAGGTAGCCGTATCGGAAGGTGCGGCTGGATCACCTCCTTTCTAGGGAGACATACACCAAGCCGAGAGCTTGGATGTCACTTAGGTCGACACTTTGGCGAGTAAGTAGACGTAGCATAAGCGCTAGCTGTACTTACACACTTATCATTGTTTGGTTTTGAGAGATCTGTAAAGACTCTCAATCTACAGATATGGGCCTATAGCTCAGCTGGTTAGAGCGCACGCCTGATAAGCGTGAGGTCGGTGGTTCGAGTCCACCTAGGCCCACCAGTTGGCTCATATAACTTGAAATACACTTTTGTGTAGAGTACAGACATTAAGAGCTAAAATAATAGGAAACGCTTATAAAAGATAACGGATTCTTCGGAATGGATTATCGAGACTTAAGTGAACCCATTACGGGGGCGTAGCTCAGTTGGGAGAGCACCTGCCTTGCAAGCAGGGGGTCAGGAGTTCGAATCTCCTCGTCTCCACCATTTAGTATTTGACAGCGAGTCTGTGA